>DCTP01000071.1 GCA_002329625.1 Leptolinea sp. UBA1437 | reverse complement strand
GAAGAAGTTTCTTTTAACGGGATCATCAGCCGTCCCGTGACACGATCGGATTCACAGACACGGTTGCGGATTCGTTTGGTTCGGAATGAAGATTCGGATTCTGACCCCGATCGGGGAGAATGTATTGCGGTTCTCAATTCTTTGACAAATTCTTTTGAATATGGGGATCTTCTTTCCGTCCGCGGAAAATTGACAAAACTCGACACCTCTACCCCAAATTCTTACGGGAGTTATCTGGAGCGATCGGGTATATCCGGAATTTTGTATAATCCCGAAATCGAATTGATTGCAAAACAACAAGGGAATCCGATTCTCAATAGAATCTTTCGCCTTCAATCCTATTTGTTGCAAAAAACTTATGATATATTCCCGGAACCTGAGAATTCGTTGATGGCGGGGATATTGTTGGGAGACAAGAGTCGTATTCCGACGGAAATCGAAGAAGCATTTCGAAACACGGGAACCGCTCATATTATCGCAATCAGCGGAATGAATTTTTCCGTTTTGATCTGGATGCTTTTATCCGTCTTACGGGCGTTTCATAAACGCTGGTGGACACCATTAATCCTATTGCCATTTATTTTCTTCTATACGATTCTTACCGGAGCGAACCCGGCAATCGTCCGAGCCGGAATTATGGGAGGAATTGCCTTGATCGGAATGAGCATCGGCAGAGAGAAAGGAGGAGTTGATTCATTGCTTTTATCCGTCGCTGCAATGGCGATGATTCAACCGAAAATTCTTTTTGACGTGGGCTTTCAGTTATCGGCTACGGCAACTCTGGGAATTTTGATTTTTAATCCGCCGTTGAATAGTCTGATCGAAAAAGGATTTACAGCAATTCATCTGAAAAACAATGTCCAAAAAATTCTTCTGGATACGCTGAACGAAATATTGATCACTTCATTTTCCGCCCAGATATTTACTACTTGGATTATTGCTGCATCATTTCATCAATTCGCAATATTTTCCTTGATTGTCAATATGCTTATCGCCCCGTTTCAAAACCTGATCATGGTCGGAGGTGTGTTTGCGCTATTCCTTTCAATACTATCCGAATCGCTGGGAAAAATTGCCGGCCTAATCGTTGATCCTTTACCGGCATTAACCATCCGAATAATCTGCTTTTTCGGAAAATTTGACTGGGCATCTCAATACAGCGATCTTTCGAATTCGGCTGCCTGGATCATTATTTTTTCAATCCTTACCGTTTGGATCAATCGAAATCGCTGGATTCGACAAAAGAAGGAAACTCTGATCCAAGCCGGCATAACCGTTCTTGCGCTTTTTACCCTTGTTTGCTGGCGGCAGGTTTTAGCAAAAACGGATCACCGACTTCATCTGACTTTTACCGGCGGCACCAGTACGAGCTCTATCTTGATTCGCCTGNNCCAGTGCGAGCTCTATCTTGATTCGCCTGCCAGAATCTCAAAAAATTCTGGTGGCAAATGGAGTTACAAATTTTCAAGCCCAAAATCTTCTGAAAAAGAGCCCCTTTGACCCGGCAGATTATGCCGCTGCAATTTTGGATTTCCAGGAAGAGTGGATGACAGACGAATACCTGAGGAGTGATGATGAAAAGCCTGAATGGTTGATTCTCAACGGAAAGAATCGAAGTTTATCCGCCGAACAAACAAACCCAACGGCTGTCTTCTTGAACGAAGGATTTCAACTCCGAACGGATCCGTTTATTCTCACTTTGCAACAAGAATATCTCAAGCGAAAAAGGTGGATAATAAGCTACCGATCTTTGACAATTGATATCCCAAACGGTATCCCGCTTCATCGAATCGACACCTTGAACGATCCGAACCCTTCCGTTTCAATAATTCTGTTAGGGAAGAAAGACAATGAAAAGGAATGGGAAGAATATTTATCACAAACCTATTGTCATGGTTCCTCCTGCTCGGGGAAACCCATTTTATTGAGTACGAATGAATATGGAACAATTGAAGTTATTTCCGACGGGGACAAAATCTGGCTGGTTCGACAAACTTCTTAACCATAAGGTTCGTATCGATCCCATAGTGTTAAGAGAATCGTCTATTTATTAATTCTTTCCATAAAATTTACGAAAAGCCGAAAACTTTTACAAAAATTTACTCTGTAAACAGACCCTTTAATCGTATTTTTTTGATAGAATCAATCTATACAAAAGAAAGAGTGAAGGGAGGATAATATGTTGCCCCTTGATAATGTATTGGCAGTCATTCTCGGCGGTGGCCGAGGGACCAGGTTGTTTCCTCTTACGCAATTGCGCTCAAAGCCGGCGGTACCGATCGCAGGTCAGTACCGGTTAATTGATATCCCCATCAGTAATTGTATTAATTCCGGAATTTTTAAGATTGCGGTCTTAACCCAATTCAACTCCGTCTCCCTTCACAGACACATCTTGGATACTTATCAGTTTGATCGGTTTCATTCCGGATGGGTTCAAATTTGGGCAGCGGAACAACGGACAGATAATAATGATTGGTATCAGGGAACCGCGGATGCGGTTCGAAAACAATTGAGTGAGATTATCTCATCTCGAACGGAATATGTTCTGATCTTATCCGGTGATCATCTGTATCGTTGTAATTACGCGGATATGCTCCAATTTCATTTAGACCACCATGCGGATGTGACGATCGCCACTCAACCCGTGCATAAGGATGAAGCGGATCGCTTCGGTATTTTGAAGCGCGATTCCGAATTCAAAATCAATGATTTTAAGGAAAAACCAAAAGACCCCGAAGTTCTTAAAGAATTGGTCAGTCTGGATGACGAAGAACGACCTTATCTGGGCTCTATGGGTATTTATCTGTTCAACAAAGATCTGTTGGTCGGCTTACTGAATGCACTGGATTATTCCGACTTCGGCAAGCATATTATCCCTTATGCAATTGAAAAATATGATGTTTACGGCTGGACCTTTGATGACTACTGGGAAGACATCGGGACAATTCGCTCATTCTATGAAACAAATTTAATGCTGACGGAAGATCATCCAAAATTCAATTTTTACGATCCGAAGCATCCGATTTATACCTTAAACAAGACCATGCCGACGACGAAAATTGAAAATACCGAGGTTAAAAACGCTCTGATTGCGAACGGCTGCATGATTAAAGCGAACAGCATCGAACATTCCATTATCGGCATACGCAGTATGATCGATGTCGGAACTACAATCAAAGATTCTATTTTGATGGGCGTTGATGATGATGTTTTCGAAAAGAGTGCTAACGACTCTAAGTATTTTGATATCCCGTTGGGAATCGGAAAAAATTGCCATATTGAGCAAGCTATAATTGATAAAAATGCCCGTATTGGTGATAATGTCATCATTAAACCCTTCCCGCCCCATATTGAATTGGACGATGCGGATCCCATTAAGAAATATTATGTACGTGACGGGATTGTTATCATTCCCAAAAATACCAGTATAAAATCCGGCACGGTAATCACTCCGTAAATACAACCTTTGATTAGAAATAAACGGGCGCTTGAAGCGCCCGTTTATTTTCTGAGATTTATTTCACTCGAATAACTTTAATTCAGAAGCAATGGGATGAAATGACTTCCGATGATACTTACAAGGACCGTATTTTTCCAATGCCTCCTGATGAAATTGCGTACCATACCCTTTATGGTGTTCGAATCCATATTGCGGAAATTCTTCGGCACAGTTTTCAACCATCCAATGATCCCGGCAAACTTTTGCCAGGATAGAAGCCGCCGCAATACTGTAAGAGCATTCATCTCCTTTGATGATGGATTTCTGCGGCATCATTTGGCGGAATAATTGGACATAATCAATCAGTAAGTACTGCGGCAGCGGTTGAAGTTGAGCGATTGCTCGGTCCATTGCCAGTCGTGTAGCCGGCAAAATTCCCATGGAATCAATTTCCCAATTTGAAGCGGATCCCACTGCCCAGCCGATCGCATAATCGATGATCACCTGGAATTTTTCTTCGCGAGTTTCCGGCGTCATTTGTTTGCTGTCACGTACGCCGTCCAAAATAACAGGCAGATTTTCATCCACCGGGAAAATGACCGCCCCCGCCATAACCGGACCAGCCCAAGCTCCTCTGCCGGCTTCATCGATTCCCGCCACATAAAAAAAGCCTTGTTCCCACAAAGCTTTTTCATAATCAAGAGTTGGATTTTTTTTCATTGTTCGATCTTATAAATTCCGGATTTCTCGTTGCGGCGTATTTGCAATAATTCGCGAAACATTTTGATTGAATCGTTCAGCACATGAACTTTGCTTTGTCCGTCATAATACCAACGTACCGGAACTTCGACAATTTTAAATCCGTTTTTTTGGGCTATATACAACACTTCTGCATCAAATGCCCAACCGTCTAAAACCTGAACTGAGAAAATTTTTTCTGCCGCGTTTGCTTTAAAACACTTGAAACCGCACTGAGTATCCTGGATGTTATGTACGGTCACTAAACGGACAATCTGATTAAATACCCGACCGGTCAGATGACGGATCGGCGGTTCATTATAGCGAATTGACCCTTTAACTTCTCTGGATCCGATAGCGATATCATAACCGGAAAGCTTGGGAGGAAGGAAATTTAATATTTCTTCAATGGGCATGGAGAAATCAACATCGGCAAAAAAACGATATTCCCCCTTTGCAGCCAACATACCTGTACGAACCGCCCGCCCTTTGCCGGGTTTTGAATTTTGTAGAACTCTCAACCAGTCATACTGTTTTGCATATTCGGTCGCTATAGCTAATGTTTGATCGACACTGCCGTTTTCTACCACAATCACTTCAAAGGGGAACCGGAGAGAAGAAACAAATGCGATTACCTTTTCAAGACAAATGGGTAAGCGTTTTTCTTCATTATGGGCCGGAAGAATAATCGATAAATAAATATGAGAGGAGGGGTTTATCGTACTTTCCATTGGCTTTTCCCCTAAATCTTATCATAAAAAACATAAAATCGGAGAGTCGTTTGGTTTTACAGTCAGGGGAAAGAAGGGTCATCTGTCGGGGTGCGCGGACTTGAACCGCGGACCCCCGCGTCCCAAACGCGGTGCGCTACCAACTGCGCTACACCCCGAAAAAGCAATAAGAGTATACTCTTTCTGAAAGAATTCCGCAAGAAAAGCAAAAAAAAGGTGTCAAAGTAATTTAGAACTGCTCTAATATCCTTGACACATCCCTTACTTCAACCTTTTCAAAAAATATTCATCCTTAATCACTTTCATGGAAACTTGAAACAGATACCCGAAATCCGATGACCGGTAGAGTCCTTGTTTGGATAGAATGAACTCGAATATGAGTATTTTCCGAAAAATCCTATGACCGCAGTTAAATCTTGTTATGATGCAAATCGGATAAACGATAAAATATTCACTTCTGAAACCAAATGACCGAGTGATGCGTTAAGAAATTATTGAACATATAAAAAAGAGGAACTCCGTTTAGGGAGGGTTGAATGAAAAAGACGATTCTTGGAATCATAATTCTGATTCTTATATTGACCGGATGTCAATCCGAAGGAAACAAAACGCCGGAGGTGACCCTATCTGCCGAGCAAGTGCAATTATGGGCTCAGCAGACAGTTCAGGCGATGGTTTCTTCAAATACAACCAAAACCGCTGTGGTGTTGATTCCGCAGGCAAGTCCGACAGCCACGCCGACGATTATCCGACCGACTGTCGCTATTCCGACGATTGTGATTTCGCAACCGACCGCACGACCTGTGATTCCGACAATCAGTTATGTTCAGCCTGTGCAAAAAGTTTGTGATCAGATGGGTTTTGTGACGGATGTGACCGTTCCCGATAATACGATTATGCAGCCGAACCAGGTTTTTCAAAAAGTCTGGCGCATTCAAAATACCGGCACATGTACCTGGACGACGAGTTACCAGTTTGTTTTCGACAGTGGCTACCAGATGGGTGCACCCTCTGCGATTAATTTGCCTCGTAATGTATTGCCGAACGAAACGATCGATATCAGCGTTGACATGCAAGCACCGAGTGTAAACGGCACTTATCAAGGCTTTTGGAAAATGCGTAACCCCTCGGGAATAAAGTTCGGAACCGCGGCGACACAATCGGGAAATGACAGTGTTTGGGTAAAAATCATTGTCAATCAAGGTGCGGATTCGGGTTTCGTTCCCACTTCCTATCCTGGTTATATCGGAAACGGAACCTGTTCGATTATCAGCATGTTTCCGACTTCCGCCGATTCTTTTTATGCGGGACAGGAGACCGATTTTACCGTTACGGTGCGAAATGAATCGGACGCCGTTTGGACAGCTTCGGATTTTGATATCGCTTTTATCGGCGGAACGAATATGCTCAAACGACCTGACGGTATTCGGTTCGATCTTAAGAGTGACGTCTATCCCGGCCAGACATTAACTTTCGGCTTGGATATCATTACGCCGTCGGGTTACGGTACTTATACGATGGAATGGGGCGTGGTTCGAAATAATGAGATTCTGTGTCCTATTTATTTTACGGCAAACGTAAATAAGTAGACGATTCATTATCGATTTGCGAGGGCATTCTTCATCGGATGCCCTCTTTTCTTTTGGGGATTTGTAACGATAAAATCGGCAAAACGAATGAGGAATTGAAAAAAAGTGTTTCGCCGGATTTTATATCTTTTATAACTCTACATATGGATCAATTTTTCCCTGAACGAAAGAAAAGCGGGTTATAATATCTGCGCATAAATCATAAAAGAGACGTATTTTTATGATTTGAATGTGAGTTTAAGAAAAGGGGTTCCTTATGTATAAAACACATACTTGTGGTGAGCTGCGAATTTCGGATGTCGGAAAGACTGTGACATTGGCTGGTTGGGTTCACCGTTATCGAGATCATGGGGGCATTTATTTTATTGATTTACGGGATCGGTTCGGATTAACTCAAGTAGTCATCAATCCTGAAGATTCCCCCGAATTAGCCAAGTTGGTTGCCGACGTTCGAGTGGAATGGGTTCTTCAGGTAATCGGAGAAGTCCGCGCCCGTCCGGCTGATGCAAAGAATCCCAATCTTGATACCGGTGATATTGAAATCTATGCGACCGAAATCAATGTTTTGAACACCTGCAAACCACTTCCTTTTTCGATCAATAAAGAAGAAAACACAGATGAAACGTTAAGATTAAAGTATCGATTTCTCGATTTACGCCGTGAACGAATGCAAAAAAATCTGATTCTCCGGCATAAGATCATTAAATATATGCGGGATTATTTGGATGCCAAAGATTTCCTTGAAATTGAAACACCGATTTTATTTAAAACAACACCCGAAGGAGCTCGGGATTATTTGGTTCCTTCCCGGATTTACCCCGGAGAATTCTATGCACTTCCGCAAAGCCCGCAACAATTGAAACAGTTGCTTCAGGTTGCCGGTGTGGAACGATATTTTCAAATTGCCCGTTGTTTTCGTGATGAGGATCAACGTGGTGACCGCCAACCCGAATTTACACAGTTGGATTTGGAAATGTCATTTGTCGAGCGCGATGATATTCTGGATTTGATGGAAGATTTATTCACGAAAATGTGCAAAGATTTGGTTCCTCAGAAGAAGATCCTGTTCAGCCCCTGGCCAAAATTAACTTATCAGGAAGCAATGGATCGTTTCGGGAAAGATTCACCCGATTTACGCTTCGGAATGGAATTGGTGAATATCAGTGATTTGGCGAAGGATTGCGGCTTTACCGTTTTCGAAAGTGCTATCAAAGACGGCGGCAGTGTTCGCGGGATCAACGCAAAAACATTGGGAGAATATACTCGGAAACAACTGGACGAATTGACCGACCAGGTAAAACTCTGGGGCGGCAAAGGGTTAGCCTATGTAAAAATCAGTGAATCGGGAGAAGAAAGTTCTCCGTTCAAAAAATTTTTCTCGAACGAGAAATGGGAAGAATTGTTGAAACGAATGGAAGCCGAGAAAGGCGATTTGCTCCTGTTTGTGGCCGACAGCAAGCCGGCTGTTGTGTATGACTGTCTGGCACGATTACGAGTCATGCTGGGAGATCGCCTGGGACTTCGTGACAATAACAAATTAGCTTTTTGCTGGATTGTTGACTTTCCGTTGTTTGAATGGTCGGAAGAAGAACAACGATGGGATGCGACCCATCACCCCTTCACTCGTCCCAAGAAAGAAGATTTTGATTTACTCAGTACTGACCCCGGGAAAGTTCGTGGAGATCAGTATGATATGGTTTTGAATAACTATGAATTAGCATCTGGATCCATCAGAATCCATGAACGATGGCTGCAGGAAAAAGTATTTGATCTGATCGGATTACCGCGTGATGTGGCTCGCGATCGTTTCCACCAAATTATGGATGCGTTTGAATATGGAGCGCCGCCGCACGGAGGAATCGCTCCCGGAATCGATCGTTTTGTCATGCTGATGGCGGACGAACCGAACATTCGTGAAGTGATCGCATTCCCGAAGAACAATGCCGCTCGCGATATTATGAGCGGTGCACCTTCACCTGCCATGGAAGGGCAATTACGGGAATTACATATTAAAGTCGTCTATCCGGAAGAAGAAAAAAAATCCTGATTTTTCTTTTATAAGATCATCGGGGCTGTCTGAAAACTCGGGCAGCCCCTTTTCGTTTACGACGGGAGAAAAAAGCGGTTGAAATCATTTTTTTCCCCGATTCTTCGTTGAATTTTTGGGATTTGATTGAAACGGGATTATTATTCTTGCGGCAGGGGAGATCCCCGGAATCAAGCGGTAAAGGAGTTTTATTTCTCATGATCATGGAAATTGTCTTTTGGCAAATGTTAACATTATTCGTAATTATCGTAGTGGGTTTGATATGCGGCCGCACTCGAGTTATTACCGAAAGCGAAACAAAAGGCATTTCCGGGTTGATCATTAATGTCTTTAATCCGGCATTGGTTTTTTCAAGCGTGATTAACAATCGGGGAAGAGTGCAGGATAATATGCTCCAATCGATTACGCTCATTGCGATCGCCATGTTTGCGGGATTGATCCTAATCGGAATCATAACAGCCGGTTTATTTTCAAAAGAAAGAGATGAACAAATAATGTATAAACTGATGCTTGCTTTTCCGAACGTCGGTTACATTGGCATCCCGCTCATCAATTCCATTTACGGACCTTCCGCTACCATTTATGTGGCGATCTTTATTCTGCTATTTAATATTGTCATATATACCTACGGTATCGCATTATTAAAAGGAAAAACGGGGAAAAGGTTCTCTTCTGAAAATTTGAAAAGCATTCTCAATATGGGCACAATTTCCTGTCTGATTACCCTTTTGTTTTTTATTTTTGGGATTCCGGTACCGGATATCGTGAAAACGCCAATTACTTATTTGGGGAATTGTGCC
>DCTP01000064.1:1334-4538 GCA_002329625.1 Leptolinea sp. UBA1437 | reverse complement strand
CAACATGACGCGCTTTATGATGACGCTCGACGATGCGGTGGATTTGGTATTGTATGCTTTCGAACACGGGGTGAATGGCGATTTGTTCGTACAAAAAGCACCGGCAGCCACGCTGATGGTGTTGGCTACGGCACTGAAAGAGCTGTATCGTGCCAATAACGAAATCAAAACCATCGGCACGCGGCACGGCGAAAAGCTGTACGAAACCCTTGTTACTCGTGAAGAAATGTTTCGTGCGCAAGACAGGGGTAACTATTACCGTATCCCCATTGATGACCGCGATTTGAATTACGACAAATATTTTGCGGAAGGTGTGGAGGATATGACGAAAGTAGAGGAATATCATTCGCACAATACCCATCGGCTGGATGTGGAGGAGATGAAGCAACTGTTGCTGAAATTGCCGGAAGTGAAAAGCGACATCGAGGCATTGGAACAACAAATTCACAGCCTATGAATATCTTGATTACCGGTGCCAAAGGGTTTATCGGCAAAAATCTGATAGCCCAGCTCAACAATATCAAAGAAGGAAAAGCCAAAGAGGAGCGAATACTTTCCGATTTGACCGTTTTTGCATACGATATCGATACCGATCCCGGTTTATTGGACGAATATTGTCGGGAAGCCGATTTCGTTTTTCACTTGGCGGGAGTGAATCGACCGAAAGAGCAGTCGGAATTCATGAAAGGGAACTTCGGATTTACTTCGGTTCTGCTGGATACGTTGCGAAAATACGGCAATACGTGCCCCGTCATGCTCGCATCGTCCATTCAGGCCGAGCTGGATAATCCTTACGGCGTTTCCAAAAAGGCGGGCGAAGAGCTGCTGTTCCGCTATGCAGAAGAAACCGGTGCGAAGGTGTACGTGTACCGATTCCCGAACGTTTTCGGCAAATGGTGCCGACCAAATTACAACAGTGCCGTAGCTACTTTTTGTTACAATATTGCCCGCGACTTGCCGATACAGGTAAACGATCCCAACGTGATGATGACGTTGGTTTATATCGATGACGTGGTGGATGAGCTGATTTCGGCATTGGCAGGAAATCCCACGAGAGAAGGAAAGTATTGTAAGGTACCGGTGGAATATAAGATTACGCTGGGCGAAATCGTCGAATTGATTGATTCGTTTCGTGAAAGTCGCCGAAATTTGCAGGTGCCCGACATGGGGGATGCTTTTACCAAAAAATTGTATGCTGCCTATTTGAGTTATCTGCCCGAAAACGATTTTTCTTATCCGCTGAAAATGAATGTCGATCGGCGGGGTTCGTTTACGGAATTTCTGAAATCGCCCGATCGGGGTCAAGTGTCGGTGAATATTTCCAAACCGGGCATTACCAAAGGAAACCACTGGCATCATACCAAGAACGAAAAGTTTCTGGTAGTTTACGGGACTGGTGTCATCCGTTTCCGAAAAATAGACGAAGAAAAGGTATATGAATATTACGTGTCGGGCGATAAATTGGAGGTGGTGGATATCCCGGTGGGTTATACGCATAATATCGAGAACCTGGGCGATACCGACATGGTGACCATCATGTGGGCAAACGAGCCTTTCGACCCCGACAAGCCGGATACGTATTATTTGGAAGTGGGAGTTTGAAAGAGCCAAGAAACAAGGAAAAAGAAAAAAGAAAATGAGGGAAAATGATTTATTACAGAGAACGTTTAATTTTGGGGTTGATTGTATTATTTTTTTGAGAAAACTACCAAATAATCAAGAATATCAAGTGATAAAATATCAGCTAATTAAATGTGCTACTTCAACAGGAGCTAATTATGAAGAGTCTCAAGCAGGATCGTCAAAAGCTGATTTTAAAAATAAAGTAAGAATCGCATTGCGGGAAGCCCGAGAATCAAATTATTGGCTCAAAGTAATCGATAAGTTGGGGGATATAAAATCCGAAGAATTAGATAGACTGCTAAAAGAAAGTAACGAGTTAAAAAATATTTTAGCATCTATTATAAATAACACCAAAGTATAATCTTAATTAAAGAAAAAGTCAGATTAAAGTAAAAAAGGACAAGAATAAACAACCTGTCTCTTTTAACTTTTGCCTTGGCTCTTAAAAATAGAGATGAAGAAACTGAAAGTATTGACAGTCGTAGGAACACGCCCGGAAATCATTCGCCTTTCGCGCGTCATGGCCAAGCTGGACGAATCGGAAGCCATTGAGCACGTGACGGTGCATACGGGACAAAACTACGATTACGAATTGAACGAGATATTTTATAACGATTTGGAGATCCGCAAGCCGGACTATTTTCTGAATGCAGCGGGAAAGAATGCAACCGAAACAGCCGGACAGATTCTTATCAACATGGATCCGGTGCTGGAAAAAGAACATCCCGACGCCTTTCTAGTTTTGGGCGATACCAACTCGTGCCTTTGCGCCATTGCAGCCAAGAAGCGGCACATTCCCATTTTCCATATGGAAGCGGGTAACCGATGTTTCGACCAGCGCGTTCCCGAAGAAAGCAACCGCAAAATCGTGGATCACATTGCGGATATCAATCTTACGTACAGCTCCATTGCGCGGGAATACCTGTTGCGGGAAGGGTTGCCGGCCGACCGAATCATCAAAACGGGCAGTCCGATGTATGAGGTGCTGATGCATTACCTGCCGAAAATTCAACAATCCCCGGTTTTGGAGCAATTGGGACTTGAAAAAGAAAAATATTTTGTCGTTTCGGCGCACCGGGAAGAAAACATCAATTCGGAAAAGAATTTCTTTCATTTAGTAGAAATTCTTAATTTGATAGCCGGAAGATACGGTTTTCCGGTGATTGTTTCTACTCACCCGCGAACGCGGAAAATGATAGAAGAAAAGCAGGTGCAGTTTCATTCATCGGTGCAACTGATGAAACCGATGGGATTCAGCGATTACAACCAACTGCAAATGAATGCGTATGCGGTGTTGTCCGACAGTGGCACCATCTCGGAGGAATCGTCCATCCTGAATTTTCGTGCACTGAACATCCGCGAGGCACACGAACGCCCCGAGGCTATGGAAGAAGCGTCAGTGATGATGGTAGGCTTGAATCCCGAACGGGTGATGCAAGGACTCGTACAGTTGCAGTATCAAATCACCGATACTGACCTTCAACAAATCAACGCATCAACACATCAACAACCGAAAAGGAACTTTCGCCCCGTTGCCGACTATTCCATGCCCAATGTCAGCGATAAAGTCGTCCGCATCAT
>DCTP01000064.1:0-1247 GCA_002329625.1 Leptolinea sp. UBA1437 | reverse complement strand
GGTCACGAGGTTTATATTGTCAGTCCAATTGAAAGAAAATACAAATCATCCACTTTTTTAAAAAAAGAAAATGGCATCACACTTCTAAAAGTAAAAACATTCAACTTGCAAAAGACCAATTTCATCGAAAAAGGAGTTGGCACGTTGGCCATAGAATACCAGTTTTATTCTGCCATAAAAAAATATTTCCCCGATATCCGCTTCGATCTGATCCTCTACTCTACCCCTCCTATTACGTTTACTAAAGTGGTAAAAAATATAAAAAAACGATATCAAGCCCAGTCTTACTTATTGCTGAAAGATATTTTTCCTCAGAATGCAGTCGATATTGAATTATTAAAAAAAGGAGGATTGTTGCACCGGTTTTTTCGTCGTAAAGAAAGAAAGCTCTATGAGGCTTCGGATTATATCGGTTGCATGTCGCCGGCAAATGTGGAATTTGTTTTAAAATACAACAAATCTATTCCGCCTTCAAAAGTTGAAGTTTGCCCCAACAGTATCAAAATGAAAATGAATAGCACCCTTTCAGATGAAGAAAAGAAGACAATAAAAAAAGGTTATAATATTCCACCGGAGGCTACCTTATTTATATACGGAGGAAATTTGGGGAAACCGCAAGGATTGGATTTTTTGTTAAGGGTATTGGAAAGCAACAACGGTAAAACCGACCGTTTTTTTCTGATAATAGGATCGGGAACCGAATTTACGAAGATAAAAAACCGGTTTGACGCTCATCGACCCTCCAATGCGTTGCTCTTGTCGGAATTACCCAAAGAAGAATATGATAAGGTGGTGCAAACGGGTGATGTAGGACTGATTTTTTTGGACCCTCGTTTTACGATACCCAATTACCCGTCGCGATTACTATCGTATCTGGAACATAAAATGCCGGTTTTGATGGCTACCGACAAAAATACGGATATCGGCAAAATTGCTGAAAGAAACGGCTACGGTTTTTGGACAGAAAATGGAAATCTTGACGAATTCAACACTTTGGTTGATAAATTCTGTGAAAACAAGGAGTTGATTGCAAAAATGGGTGAAAAGGGTTATGTGTTTTTGAAAGACAATTACACTGTCGAAAAATCATATCAAATCATCATGAATCATTTCGAAAATAGATGAGGTTCTTATGAGAAATTTAATATAATCATCATAATTGTCCCATAAATCCATATATTATGAATATCACAGATCAATTATCGTATTCGACAATAAGAATTGAGTGCAAAACAAACGCAGGTTAT
>DCTP01000008.1:317-4868 GCA_002329625.1 Leptolinea sp. UBA1437 | reverse complement strand
GAACAACATCGCTTCGGCGTCGAACAGCGTGCGACGCTTCGTTCGAAAGGCAGAAACCCTCATTTGGCGGTGATGACCGCTACGCCCATTCCCCGATCGCTCGCATTGACAGTTTACGGGGATCTGGATTTATCCGTCATCGATGAAATGCCCCAGGGAAGATTACCGGTCAAAACGTTCGTGGTCGATCCGTTGGGACGGGAACGTGTTTACCGGCATGTGATTAAAGAAGTCAAAAACGGACATCAGGCTTTTATTATTTACCCGTTGGTCGAAAGCGGCGACGACGAACAGAAGGAAGGAAAATCCGCTGTGGAAGCCAGCGAATTTCTCGATAAAGAAGTCTTCCCGGAACAACGGGTTGCGTTGTTGCACGGCCGGATGAAAGGCGAAGAAAAAGATGCCATTCTCGAGGCATTCAAAAATAAAGAATACGATATTTTGGTTTCGACTTCGGTAATCGAAGTCGGAGTGGATATTCCCAATGCGACGACCATTGTAATCGAAGGGGCAAATCGCTTCGGTTTGGCACAATTGCATCAATTCCGCGGTCGGGTCGGTCGGGGAAATGAGCAATCCTACTGTTTTCTGATTGCTGAAAATGATGACGCCATCGAAAACGAACGCTTGCTCGCTATGACCCAAACGAACGACGGGTTTAAATTGGCTGAATTGGACTTGGATCAACGCGGTCCGGGTGATTTTTTGGGAAGTCGTCAATCGGGATTCATGGATTTCAAACTGGCATCTTTTACGGATTTGAAATTAATCGAATCGGCTAGGAACGAAGCTTTGAAATTGTTTGAAGCCGATCCCGAATTGTCTTCGGAAGAAAATAAATTATTAAAAGAACAACTCGAAAAACTCAATACGATTCATATAGGAGAACTCAGTTAATGAAAATTCGGGCAATTTTCCCGGGAAGTTTTGATCCGGTCCACTATGGGCATATCGATATCGCTGCGCGCGCTTCTCGGATTTTCGATACTNNGATACTCTGGTTGTCGCGGTATACGAAACCCCCAATAAAAATCTGTTTTTTTCTACGGAGGAACGCTTGGAAATGCTGCGGCAAGCGATGGCGAATTTGCCCAACGTTGAAGTGGTCAGTTACAGAGGATTGACGATCGGCTTTGCCAAACAAATCAATGCGCAAGTGATGGTCCGCGGATTACGCGTTTTTTCGGATTTTGACAATGAATTTCGCATGGCGCTGACCAATCAGGAGCTGGATCCGACCATCGAGACGATTTCTCTTATTACGGCTCATCAACATACTTTTGTCTCCTCGACAACCGTGAAAGAAATCGCCGAACTGGACGGGGATGTCTCATCAATGGTCCCTGATTTTGTGGCAAAACGTCTGAAAGAAAAGTTCGCGTCTAAAAAAGACGGGATCATATAATATCGAAGATCGAAAGATTCGTCTGATAAGATTATTAAACGAATCTATGTTTAAAATGTTGTAAAGTGAATTCATTCATGGCATAATAATTTATTATGATCAATCGGTCAAAAGAGGAATCGGAGGAAGTATGGACATTCTGAATCTTGTTGACAAGCTGGAAGAATTATTCAGTCAGGGACGCTCGATTCCAATGACCCACAATGTCATCGTTGATGAAGATCGCATGCTGGATATCATCGATCAAATGCGGATTTCCATTCCGGATGAAATTAAAAGAAGCCAACAGATCTTAGCGCAAAGGGATCGAATTTTAGCCCAGGCGAAAGAAGAGCATGATCGAACCATCGAAATTGCCAAGGAAAAAAGGGAACAACTGACATCCAGCAGCGAAATTACGGCGGAAGCCAAGAAACGAGCAGATCAAATTATTTCACAGGCATATACCGAAGCTGAAGTGATCAAACGGGAAGCCGACAAATATGCCCTGGATACTTTGAAACGCCTGGAGTTGGAAATGGATCGTACGATAAATCAGGTTCGGAACGGGATTCGTACGCTCCAACGGGATCAGGAATCCGATAGCAACCGCCCGGAAAGTTAACCCATTCAGATCAAATAATCTTTATTAATCTCATCCAACCGCAAGCTGACGACTTGGCTGGAAGATTCTTTTCCCATCGTGATGCCGTAAATAACATCGGCTGTTTCGACGGTATTTCGATTATGTGTGATAACAATAAATTGTGTTTCACGACTCAAATCTTTGAGCAGTTCGCAGAATCTGCCGACATTGGATTCATCCAACGCCGCGTCAACCTCATCGAGGACGCAGAAAGGAGTCGGGCTGACTCTCAGCAAAGCAAAAACCAACGCAACCGATGTCAGGCTCCTTTCTCCGCCGGAAAGCAACGAAAGTTCCTGCTCCCGTCTGCCCGGCAATTTCGCTTCGATTTCGATACCGGATTCGTTGATGTTATCGGGGTCTGTCAAAACCAGGCGGGCTTCTCCGCCGCCGAATAAGCGCGTGAACATATTTTTGAATTCCGCCTGCACTTTTTCGAAAGTCTCTTGAAATGCTTTTTTCATCATCTCATCCAATTCCCCGATGACTTCCCGCAAATCCCGATCCGCCGATTTTAAATCGTTGGATTGAGTCAGTAAAAAATTGTATCGTTCATTGACGGATTCATATTCCTCGATCGCATCGGGGTTAATCGCTCCGATACGGTTGATTAATCCCTTTTGTCGGGAGATCTGGTCCTTGATATTCTCCGGAAGCTCTTCGACTTTCGGCAACTCCGAGACCATATCACCCAGCGGAAGCGGTGTTTGTCCCGCCACTTTTTCTTTATAATCAAAAGCAACCAAACCGAAGTCATCCTCGATCCGTTGTTTTAAAGTATCGAGTTGATCATTTAAACGGGTCACTTCCATTTGCTGCTGCAATAATTGCTTTTCCGCCGCAGAAGTTTTGGTTTGTTTGGTTTGCAATTCGGATTGAAGCGTCTCCAAACGTTGCTGCAGGCTTTTTAGTGCATTTTCTTCGGGGGCTATTTTCGCTTCGATTTCCGCTGCGTTTATTCCGGAAAGTGTATTGTTACTTTTTAAAGATTCGATCTGTTCCTGCACTGTAAGGATTTGCTGTTCCAATGCCGTCTTTTTTTCAAGATTTTGAGCGGATCGTTGTTGATTTTTATCGATTTGAGCGGTCAATTCAGCAATTTGCGTCTCTGCTTCATGGACGGATTTTTCATTTACGGTCCATTCCAACGTCCGATGATGAACCTGTTGTTGCAAGTCATCCAGCTGAATTTGATGAACGGCATCCGAAAGCTTTTTTACCGTCTCACGTAAGCCGCTCAATTCAGCCTCGAGTTCGCTGATTTTCGCATCGTCGCTTTCTTTTTTTGCTTTCAGAGTGAGGCTTTGCTGCTCATTTTCCTGAATTCTTTGTTTTTGGAATGCGATCAATTGTTCCCGCTTTTGCGTTTCGATGACGGCTTGATTAAAACTTTTTCGCAGCGCTTCCAATTCTCGGCTCTGATTCCGATGCCGCTCGGAGGTAAGTTCGGCTTGCTTTTGCACTGTTTGGATGTTTTGATTGATTTCGTTAAGCTCATCTCGAACAGTCTGAATAGCCTCCGTCCGATCTTCGATCAGCTCCCGGAGTTCTTTCATTTCCCTTTTTCTAGAAATCAGTTGATATTTCGGCTCCTTGCCGGTTGCCATGCTGCCGTTCGCCCGAAACAAGTCCCCTTCCGGTGTCACCAACGATTCGCCGGCTTGTAACAAAGGTTGCAAATCCGCCGCTTGCTTAAAAGAGTCCGCCAAGTAAGCTTTACGGAAAAGTCGTTCAGCCAGTGTTTTATACTCGGGGTCACAAATTGCCAAATCGGCGAGCGATTTCTGTGCGGCGATTTTCGAATCGGAAACAGGTGCCGTATCTTTTGCGTCATCTTTTTCGCAGATAAAGACGGCTCTGCCATTATTTCCGCTTGAAAGCAATTCCGCGGCTTTTTCCCACTTGTCCCGATTCAGAAGAATTGCGTCAAGATACTCACCGAGGACCGCAGCTGCTGCGATTTCGACTTCTTTCGGGAAGATAAAACAACTATCCAGCGATCGAAATTCTTTCTCATCGATCACTTTACCGATATTTTTCAGCAGAAATTGAGCGCCTTGGTTCAGTCCGGTCAGGTTCTTCTCGGCTTGATTTAAAACTTCATACTGAGTTTTGTATCGCGTCAATTGCACCTGATTTTGATTGAGCCTATCCGAAAGCCCGGCTTTTTTTTCTTCGAGATCTCGCAGCTTGTTTCGAATTTCGTTTTGCTCCTGTTCGGATTTCAAGCTGTCCGATTCGATTCCCTTCAGTTGGTTTTGTATTTCGGTTTGTTTTTTTTGCAGTTCCGCTAAAATCGTCTCGCTTTCAACCAAAGCGGTTTGCAGAGCGGAATAGGATTCCGCCAAAGCGTCCAAACGATTTTGTGTCTCATCCCGCCGGGCTTTCAATTGAATCAACGTAGTTTCAGTTTTTGTCAATAAAGAACGACTTTCATTCCGTTTATTCTGCAAAGCCGATAATTCTTTTTGTTTTGCGGCTAGCTCCGCTTCCAGTTGTGTTTTCTGCTCAAAAGCAGCCG
>DCTP01000008.1:0-233 GCA_002329625.1 Leptolinea sp. UBA1437 | reverse complement strand
CTTTCGTCCATTGCGTGATGATACTTAGAAAGCTGATCATGCAGCTCTCCCAACAGAATACGCTTCCGGCGAATTTCTTCCTGAACTGCGGCAATATCTTGCTCAATAACCGCATACTCTTGTTGAATTTGCTTGGTTTTGGCTTCCTGTGATTCACAGATTTCCATGGCTTCAACCAAAGATTGTTGGGTTTTATGCCAATGGTATCCATACCAATCTTTCAGCAGAACGGT
>DCTP01000111.1:10385-11188 GCA_002329625.1 Leptolinea sp. UBA1437 | reverse complement strand
TTTCGTTCGCATTGATTCTCTCCGGAATCACCGCAGGAATTTTAAAGATTCTGAAAAAACCGAATTTTATGACGATTCCGTTGGTGCCATTCTTTGTTTCCGGGGCGATTTTTTATATTCTGTTATAGAAGAGGAATTTATGAGAAGAGCAGATCGGGAAATCAGTGAGGTTGAAGAAATTGCTAAAATATTGGACAGTATCGAGATTATGCGCATAGCTATTTTTGATAGCCCTTATCCATATATTATTCCTCTGAACTTCGCCTATTTTTTATCTCATGAGAACAAGATTACGTTCTTTTTCCATTCAGCAAATCAAGGAAGAAAAATCGAATTGATTCGGCAGAATTCCCACGTTGGTTTCGAAGCGGATAAGTATTACGGAATCACCGATTCAGAATCGGAGATACCTTGTAAAATGAGTACGCTTTATGAAAGTGTAGTGGGATTTGGCAGAATCAAAATAATTTCCGACAATCTTGAAAAACGGGAAGGTCTGAAAATTCTTATAAATCGATTTTCAAAAGTATCTTTATCTTTCGCAAATTATGATCCGATTTTGTTGGATAGAGTGGTGATATTAAAATTAGTCGTCGAAGGAATTACNNCGATTCGTGCTTTTTTTATAACTAAATTCCAAGTTAAGCCTTCGGGCCCGCCTCGATAATTTCTTTTGCTGTCTTTGCTTCGTATTTTTTGAAATTTTCAATAAAAGCAGCGGCAAGTTTCTTCGCGGCAACATCATATGCAGCCTTATCTTCCCAAGTATTGCGAGGATTCAATACGTCCGAGGGAACACCCGG
>DCTP01000111.1:9514-10319 GCA_002329625.1 Leptolinea sp. UBA1437 | reverse complement strand
CCGGACCATCCGGTATTCAATAGCCAAACATTTGCATGATGTTCATGAATTTTCTTGCCGAGTAATTCCGCATAAACCGAAGGATGAAGAGGTAGGAACGGTGAACCAAAACATGCCGAGAAGTTTGGCTGCGGTTCGGTAATTCCTCGTTCGGTTCCAGCTAATTTTGAAGTGTAACCGGACATAAAATAATACATTGCCTGGTTATTATCAAGTTTCGATAATGGGGGAAGTACGCCAGTTGCATCTGCAGTCAGCATGAAGATATTCGTCGGGTGCGGACCGAGTCCGTTTTCAACGACCCCGTCAATAAAATAAATGGGATAAGCGCCTCGAGTNNTCGCTGTCAAAATCAATGACTCTCGTTGCCGGATCATATACCACATTTTCAAGTAAAGCACCAAACCGATGAACCGCATTCCAAATGAGCGGTTCATGTTCCTTACTCAATTTGATCATCTTTGCATAGCATCCGCCTTCAAAGTTGAAAATACCCGTGTCACTCCAGCCGTGTTCATCGTCTCCGATTAATAAACGATTGGGATCGGAAGACAGNNGTAGTCTTTCCGGTACCTGACAGGCCAAAAAACAAAGCTGAATCGCCGGTTTTCTTATCAACATTTGCGGAACAATGCATGGTCATTACTCCCTTTAATGGGAGAATGAAATTCATAACAGTGAATACGGATTTCTTTATTTCTCCACCGTAATGAGAGCCGCCGATCAGAACCAGTTTCTTTGCAAAGTTCACAATGATAAATGCTCCTGAATGCGTGCCGTCTTCTTCGGGAATCGCTTCCAAGCC
>DCTP01000111.1:0-9432 GCA_002329625.1 Leptolinea sp. UBA1437 | reverse complement strand
CAACCAAATCAGCTACAAATAAATCTCGGTTTTGAACATACCCTAATACTTTGTCGTAAATTTTACTGAAATGCTCCGGGGACATTTTTACATTTACTTTGCCCCAATCAATGTGTTTCTCTTCCTCTGTACCATTGTCAACAATAAATTTATCGTTAGGTGATCTGCCGGTATATTTACCGGTGTTAACCATCAAAGCGCCATCCGGAGAAAGCACACCTTCATTTCTTTTAACTGATTCTTCAACCAGAATCGCAGGTACCGCATTCCAATAAACTTTACCAGCATTCTTAATACCGTAATTTTCCAGCCCATATTTTCCGGGTATACCTACATTTTCCATAAAGCTTTCCTCCATTTTGAATTTTTTTACAAAATTTGTGTTAATATTATGGGAAGTATTTATTTCTTTCATAAAAAAACTTCCAATGTATCAGATTATACTCGGAATTTTCCGAAAAAAATATGACAGTTATGAATAAATTAAATACTTCTGATTTGTGATTTCCAAAAAAAGTGAACGAGAAAATATTTACGATTTTATTTTTTGAATATCTTTGATATGGTCCGCCAGACTTCCTAAGACGCCGTTTACAAACCTCGGAGAGCTTTCGGAACCGAATAACTTAGCTAATTCTACGGATTCATTGATCGCAACTTTAATCGGTGTAATTTCTCCGATGGCAAATTCCCATACAGCGATTCGAATAATATTCCGATCAATTACGGCAATTTGATCGATCGGCCATTCCGGGGCATACTTTTCGATAAAATCGTCGATATAGTGAATATAAGGTTGGAGACCGAGAACGATTTTTAAAACCAGCTTTGTCTGTTGTTCATCTAAAGGAACAGATTGAATTCTTTCCTGAAGGATTAAATTTATCGGATGATCGGACATATCCATTTCATATAAAACTTGTAAAGCAACTCCACGGGCTCTGGTGCGGTCATCCAGCTCAATGTTATCGATTACAACACTTTCGATAATTTCATCCTGTGAAGAGTTTGAATTATCTTTGTTATCAAGAGTCTCGTGATTGTCTCGATCTTCTGGTTTTAATTCTCTGTTTGTTTCCGACATATTATTTTCAGTCAGGATCTTTCTTTTTCCGAGTTGTTAATATAATCGATATCTTCAATATGGATATTTATAGAGCCCGGTTCCATCCCAATCGTTTCTGAAATCACACGGTTTATATTTTCCTGCAATTTTTTGCCGACATGAATGACATTATAAGGATATTCGATTCTCACATAAACATCCGCATCAATTTTTTTTTCTTCATTGATACGAATTCTTACCGGTTGATGAGTTAATTGTGCGGGAATCTTACTGACACCGTCCGTTTCCATCGCTGTCATTTTTATGATAGTCTCAATTACTTCGGGAGCAATCATTGTGCTTCCTGAAACACGTGGTTTTTTTTCCATTTCTCTTACTCAGACCTCATCTCATTTTTGTTTTAAACATGAGCTTATTATAAATGAAATATGCTCATGAATTTTAAATCATATTTTCTCCTTTCCCTGAATCCATTAAAAGATTTTGTTAGCAAAGCAATCAAAGTAATAAAAATCCTTGTAACTATTTTTAAGAGAGTGTAGAGACCTTGTCAAATTATTTGCAATTCGTTTATAATAATTCTAAGGGTTTGATAAGTACTCTTATCATACACATAAAAGAAAAAAGGGTTTTTATGGATGCATCACAAGTATCGATTATTCAAAGCATAAAAATGTTTATAGATAACGTTTCCTTATCAAGAAGTGAAAACACTGCTAGAACGTATTCTAACGGTTTGAATGTTTTTCTTGAAATGTTGGATGAAAATCAGATTGATAAAGAAAGTTCGGTTTCCGTTATTACAGAAGAATTCGTATCTGATTTTTCAAAGTATTTAAAAAGTTATTCTCCGATGACCGAAAGCCTTTATATAAATGTGTTTAAAAATTATCTTGAATTTTTAGCAGCAGAAAATTTGTCGGATTTAAATATGCATCGTGTAAAATTGTTAATTGCCCAACGTTCCAGAAAACCCGGTATTCGCATCCCGCAATTTCCCATTGAATCAATCGAAAAGGTATTAGAATATGCCGAAACTTTGCCGAATAAACCTGCGGAGAATGATGTTCAAAGGTTGATTAATCTCCGAGATTCAGCTTTTTTGCTCACATTGGCCGACACAGGACTCCGAATTCATGAAATTTGTGGCCTTCGCAGAGGCGATATCGATTGGTTCCGAAATAAGGCGGTTATAATCGGAAAAGGGAATAAACAGGCTGTGATTCGATTTTCTAAGCGTTCTATCATGTCTATGCGCAATTATTTAAATGAAAGAGGCGTTCTTGACGGATCAGGTACGCTCCCGCTTTCTGCATTGCCTGTCTTTGCACGTCATGATAAAGGTTCTGGTAAAAATATTTTGCCTATTACGACAAAAACCGGACGTTTGATCGTATCGGAAAGAGTTTCGGAATGCCTTGGGAAAGACGCGGTCGGAACGATTACACCGCATTCTTTTCGTCATTATTTTGTAACTACTGTCCTGCATGAAACCGGAAACCTTAAAATCGCACAGGAGTTTGCCCGCCATACCAATATCGCAGTTACGCAGCGTTATACTCACCTCGCAAATGATGAACTGGATGATACCTATCAGAAGATATTTGACAAGTAATTTTCTTTTTATGGTAAAATCCTCACCGTAGTTTTATGATTTATAAAAACAGAATCATTTTTTCGTCTCTTATTTTACTTGCGGTATTGACAACTTCAGCATACCGGCAAAATTCCAACGATATTTATCCAGAATATGTAATTCAAGAAGGCGATTTTTTATCAATTGTTGCCGCTCGTTTTTCTACAACTCTTGATGAAATTGTTCGGATCAATCAAATCTCGGATCCTAATTCAATAGCCATAGGGGATAGAATCAAAATTCCGTCACTTAAAGGAATATCCGGAACCATTTTTATGCAAAGTGTTAATTTGGGAGACACCCTGGCCAATATCAGCATTCTTTCCGGCATGGATGTCAACGATATTCTCAAAATAAACAAGATTTCAAGCCTATCTGAAGTCTATGTGGGTTCCACATTAATTTTGGTTCAAAATACCAACGGCAACAGATACTCGGCTGTGGACACCTTTGAGAATGATGAAACAAGCCTTGAAAAAGCTGTTTTGCAAAAGACAAATCCGGAAAAATTAGCTAAGATCAATCGATTAAACGGTTCATGGGATATCGCAGAAAAACAATTGTTATTCTCAACAGCTTCCGAAGACTTGAATATTCCGGTGCATGCGATTTCTCCATTACTCGATCAAATAGAAATAACAAATCTTCCACTTATGCAAGGTGAAACACAAGTAGTTCACCTCAAAACCCCCTATTCGTTGACATTATCGGGGACAATCCTAAACCAAGCCCTGAATTTTTATCGGGAAGATACCGCATCAAATGATTGGTATGCACTTTTTGGCGTTGATGCCGAACAGGAAACGGGACTCACCGCCTTACAACTTTCAGGTTCGAATTCGGACGGAGAATCCTTTGAGATTAACCAAAAAGTTGTTGTTGAACCGGGAGTCTTTACTTATGAAGTTGTCTCGGGAGTCGATGCTTCCACATTGGAAGATCATTCAAATGAAATTGATCAGGCAACTCTTGCCGGAATAACTCAAACCTCACCGATAAAATCCTGGGGAGACAGAATGTCTTATCCGGTAGATGAACCCTGCTTAGTATCCGGCTTTGGAAATCGCCGTACTTATAATGACGGTTCTTATACGAATTTCCATTCAGGGGTAGATTTTGGTGTTTGTACGGCGAATAATATTAACATTTATGCCGCAGCTGATGGTACGGTTTTGTTTTCCGGNNGATACACGGGAAACACACCATTATTGATCATGGTTGGGGAGTTTATTCTACCTATTCTCATCAGTCGGAGACTTTTGTCACCGCCGGGCAACAGGTAAAACGAGGTGATTTAATTGGATTAATAGGTTCGACCGGCAGATCAGTCGGTCCTCACCTGCATTGGGAAATAAAAGTAAATGGTATCTATGTCAATCCACTGGCTTGGATCAACAGCAGTTTTCCCTAACAATCAAAGAATAATGAATCAAGAATTAGGGAAGGGAATATATTGTGAGCGATAAAAACATCAATACAATTGTAAATTGGAAAGATCTGAACCTCAGCCAGTCGGATTTGGATTTCATCTATAATTATTTACTGGAAAAAGAAGTTCCGATGACTTCATGGGAATTATCGAAAGCGATAATTGACGAACATATAAGATTGTTTAGAAAAGAGCTCCAGAAAAAAGAAAAATCTCGCGGGCAGGTTTACAGGCCGAACCGGGATTATCAAATGGGCGAGGAGATACTCTTTCCTTTATCGGATAATCAAAAAGCAAAAGTTATAAATATCCGTCAGGGTAATAATCCGGATCTTCCTGATTTTAATGCAATCACATTCCTTTTTGAGGATGGGACAGAAAAAGAATTTGCCGGTAGTTTGCAAGACCACAGGTTGAATTCATTCGATTATTATTCTTCGGATTCCGAATTTTTGCTTGACCCGGAGGAAGTTCTCGATCGATTTGGCGGGTCGATTTCCAAAAAAGTCCGGCAGTTGCTCGCTCAATCAGACGGATTATTTACTTTGGCTGATTTTTGGTTTCCCAAAGCGCTTTTATCAGAGGTTAATCTCGGATATTTAAATCTTGCCGAAGCTGCTCTTGAAATGGAAGAAGGTCAACCTGTTCAGACAAGAAAAATTCTCGAAGCAATCGAATATCCGATGGACAGTAATGATTTGCTCACCGAATTTTCTTTTAATTATGCCCTTTATAAAGATGATCGCTTTGATGAGGTCGGTCCAACAGGAAAAGTTTTATGGGTTTTAAAATTGCTGGAGCCCGAAGATGTCAGAAAAAAACCACTGACTTTAAAATATTATGGAATTGACAGCGAAAAAGCGGATATCAATGGTTATTCTTTAGATCATTTACAAATTCATGATGAATTAGATCCTGATAATCAAATCGCTCCGGAAACGGAAATCAAAACTTTTGATATCTGTATCAATTATCCTCATTGGAAAGCCGGTTCACTTCCGCTTATCGGAAGTATTCGTCCTATTTTCCCGACTGCTTTAGAAACCGATAAGGTGATTTTTGAATTCGTTGACAAGAACAAATCTTCAAAGTTCCCGGGGTGGGTATTAGTGAAAGAGAATTATGTTTCCGGGCTTAAACAATGGTATCGGGAAAATCATATAATACCCGGCAGTTTCATACGATTGCGGAAGATTGATAACTCGACCGATGTGGAAATCTCGATGATTCAACCTCGATCGTCGAAAGACTGGATCAGAACCGCGTTGTTTGATTCAAAAGGAAAAATTCATTTTGAAATAAGGCAACAACCGATCAATTCGGATTTTGATGAAAGAATGTGTATTTATGTGGAAAATAATCCTCAGTTGGACTTGATTTGGGACCAAAACAACAAACCGGATATTAATTTCGGGAAATTGGTCGAAAATATCTTCAAGGAAATATCGAGTGATAACCCACAGGGTATCGTCCATTTCCTTGAGCTTTATGCTGCCGTAAATATGCTGCACCGCTGCCCTCCAAAGCCGCTCCTCGCGACTCTGATACATAATGATCATTTTGAAATACTTGATAATTATTATTTTAAAATTAATTCGAAAGAATCCAAATTAGAGACAGAATATGAATAATATCAACGAAGGCGGTTTTGCGAAACCGTTCATAAAACCAGTCCTTTCTACCAAATTTCATATTGATTTTGATTGGTGGAAGGAAAACGACAGCAGTTGGCGTTTATCCCTGATGGGATATCTCTGCGATAAGCACAAAAAATTTTTTGAATCTTCTAATGATAATCAACTTGTCGATTCAGTTAATTCTGAAACCGGTGAAATCATCCAAGTTGATCAACTCCAAGATATTCTCATAAATCATTGTGCAAAAAATGACGATTTTATTTCCGGAAACAGCCCATTAACCGATTCGGTATTTCGAATATTTCTTTCGAATGGAAATACACCGTTAGATTCGGAAGAAATCAGTAAAATCATAAACCGCCCCGCTGAGACAATTCTAAAAACTTTGAGCGGTCCGCGTGTCTATAAGGGTATTCGCCCAATCCTATAATTTATCTTCCCTTTTATTATTTCGCTTTTTAATGAAGAATAATTGTAATAAGAGGAAAACCAAGATGCTTTCCTCTTATTTTTTTCATAAACTGAAATTTGTTCTTTTCATGAGTTATAATTTTTTTGGTATTAAATCGGTATAACAAATCAAATTTTATCTTTCTATGAGGGACCGTCAAATGAATAAAAAAATCAAAGGGAAAGAATTATTATTACGAACCTTAAAACATGAGAGAATCGACGGTGTTCCATGGGTGCCTTTTGCCGGAGTTCATGCCGGAAAACTAAAAGGATATTCGGCATTAGAAGTATTGAAAGATGAAGAAAAACTTTTTGAATCCCTGTTAGAAGTAAATAAGGTTTATGATCCCGACGGTCAACCGATAGTTTTTGATTTGCAAATTGAAGCAGAAATATTAGGTTGTGAATTATTGTGGGCGGAAAAGACACCACCTTCGATTGCATCACACCCGTTAGCGTTTGAGAAATCCATTCCAGAAAAACTTCCTGAAGCCACCGATGGCAGACTTCCGATGATTTTGAATGTCATGCGACGAATGAAAATTGCCGTAGGAGACCGCACTGCACTATATGGCTTGATCTGCGGACCGTTTACGCTGGCTTCTCATCTTAGAGGTACGGAAATTTTTATGGATATTTTTCAGGAAAAGGAATTTTTACAATCGCTCCTTGATTATTGTAAAAGAGTCTGTATGCGGATGATTGATTTATATGTAGATGCGGGGATGGATGTTATTGCTCTTGTTGATCCTCTGGTTTCCCAAATCTCCCCGCGTCATTTTAAGCAGATATTAGCAGACCCTTATACCGAACTTTTTAAAGTGATTCGTGAGAAAGGAGTCTTGTCTTCTTTCTTTGTTTGCGGAGACGCTACGAAATCTATTGAAGTCATGTGCCAAACTTTACCTGACAATATTTCGATTGATGAAAATGTGGATATCCTTAAGGCAAAAGAAATTACTGATCGATATAATATTTGTATTGGTGGAAATATACCACTGACTACACGCATGCTTTTGGGCACACAACAAGACAATATGAAATTTGCTTTGGACTTGATTGATTCTATCGACCATTTTAATTGGATTCTTTCCCCGGGTTGTGATATGCCATACGATACACCTATCGAAAATACCGTAGGGATACTTCAAGCGGTTCGACAGCCTGAAGAAACTAGAAAAATGCTTGAAAATTATCAAGCAGCAACATATGATGTTGATTCGGTTATTCTTCCGGACTATGCTCATTTGGAAAAACCACTGGTTGAAGTCTTTACATTGGATTCAGAAACCTGTGCAGCTTGCACATATATGTGGAATACAGCGAAACGTGTGGTTGAAGAATTAGGCGGTAAAGCGGATATTGTAGAATATCGATTTACGAAAAAAGAGAATGTGGCTCGGGTTATGAAAATGGGAATTAAGAATCTACCTAGTATTGTTATCAACGGCGAATTAAAATATTCTTCCGTAATTCCGAACCCAGCAGAATTGCGCGATGAGATTTTAAAGCATATAAAATCATAAGATGTTTTCAAAAGAAGAGATGTTGTATAAAATATGCCGATCCTGACAAATTGGAAAATTACGATTTCGGTTAATGATATTCTCAGAGCTCAAGGAGCGAATCCGAATATTCTCAGACAAAGATCACCTCACTTGATAACGATTGCGGAAAACGCACTTAAAGATGCCGATGAATTACTACATCCGTTTGTAATGTATGAAATATCAGATGTTATTCAGAGAGAAAATGAGCGGCTTTTTCTGGCGAACGGACATCAAATTTCAGGAAAAATTGTTAATAAACAACTGGCTTGCGCAAGCCGGATTTTAATAGCAGCTTGCACGATTTCGGATGATCTCGAAAAAAAAGTATCCGCGGAATTTCATAAAGATCCTTCTTACGCACTTGCATTGGACGCAGCCGGAATTGCCGCAATCGATAAACTATCTTCCCTTGCTCTAAAGTACTTTAAACAGAATTTAATTCCTTCCGACTTAAAAACCACATCTGCATTTAATCCGGGCATGAAAGATTGGCCGGTTGCCATGGGACAGGAACAGATTTTTTCAATATTGGAAAAAATTTCGGATCGAATTCGATTAAGCGATTCTTTTTTAATGATCCCGGCGAAATCGGTATCTTTTGTGATCGGGATCGGCAATGAAGTGGACACAACCACCAAACAGTGTGATTATTGCGATAAAAAACAAACTTGTTACCTTTCTAAAGCCAGAAAAGAGCTGATTTCTTGAAACAGAGCGATTTGTTGCAAATTGATTTTGAACCTATCGGGAAACGGATCAGAATAAAATCAAATCAATCTGTTCTCGAAGCTGCGCAAATGGCAGGAATCCAAATAACCGCTTTATGCGGAGGAAACGGTACATGCGGTGCCTGTAAAATAAGATTGATGTCAGGGACATCCACTCCGCTTTCGGATACCGAGAAGAAGTATTTATCGGAAAAGGAAATCAAGGAAAACTATCGTTTAGCTTGTAAAGCCTTCCCGAAAAGTGATCTGAAAATATATGTACCTCCCGAATCGCTTTCCACTTCACAACGGTTGCAACTGGAAGGGATCAAGAATATTTCGGATTCGTCGGATTGTATTATTCAACGTACCGATTTATTTCTTTCTCAACCGACATTATCTGACCCGCGCTCGGATATTACCCGGATCAAAGAAGGTCTTTCCGAAAAAGGTCACCTATGTACCCGTTGTAATTACAATATTTTGGGATCGCTTTCCGATTCCGTCCGAAGATTCAATTGGAAATTTTGTACCGTTCAGAGAGAAGATGAGCTGATCGCTATCCTCCCCTCAAAATCACGAATTTTGGGTCTTGCGATTGATATCGGCTCAACAAAAATAGCGGCTTACTTGGTCGATTTGGAAATGTCCGCCGTTCTATCTAAAAAAGGAATCACCAATCCGCAGATTAGTTACGGAGAAGATGTTGTTACACGGATAGCCTATGCGGATTCACATCCTCACGGAAGAGAAATTTTACAAGAAAAGCTCATAACGTCATTAAACAACTTGATTCGCGAGCTATGTACAGAAGTCGGAGAAAAGTCCGAACAAATTGTCGAAATTGTCGTAGTGTGTAATACGGCAATCCATCATTTTTTTCTGAATCTACCTGTGCGTCAGTTGGGTGTTATGCCGTTTATTCCAGCGATTACAGATTCGATCAATGTGCCC
>DCTP01000013.1 GCA_002329625.1 Leptolinea sp. UBA1437 | reverse complement strand
AATGGTGGTCATTTGGATTTGTGGTAATGATGCAAAGTAAACGTCATCAAAACCGACCACACCAAAATCTTCGGGGATTCTGATTCGTTGTTCGGCAAGATATTGCATGGCACCGAGAGCGATCAGATCGTTCCCGCAGAAGAAACAATCCGGAGTGGGAGACGACGATAATTCTATCTGTCGTTTGGCGGATTGGTAGCCGTTTTCGATTGTAAAAGGGCCGAAATGGATTCGTTCAGCCGGAATTTCAANNCCAACCGTCTGAAAAGTCGATTGGAAACCGAATAAGCGATCGGCATTTGAATTCGAAACGATCTCCCCACCCAAGAAAGCGGGCTTTCGATAACCGCAGGCAATTAAATGCGATGCGGCTTTCTGCCCTCCTAAAATATTATCAACTTCGATATAACTCAATCCTTCCGTTTTCAGCAAATTAGCGATCATTACTTTCGGAATATGAATATCCATATATCGATCCGTACAACGATCACAAGGTTTAAAAATAATGCCATCCACACGCTGTTCTTGGATATGCATTAATTGGAGCCTCTCGACCTCCGGATCCCAATTTGTGCTGCATAAAATTGTGTTGTACCCCTTAGCGAAAGCGGTCTTATTCACCGAAAGCGCGATATCCGCAAAAAACGGATTCGATATATCTGGAACAATTAATGCTATGGTAAGTGTTTGATTTGTTTTCAGACTGCGTGCATGGATATTGGGTTTATATCCCATTTCCTTTGCGGTTTGCAGGACTTTTTCGCGGGTTTTCGGACTGACTCCGTTCCGGGAGTTCAATGTCCTGGAAACCGTAGCGTAGGATACTCCCGTAGCCTCCGCGATATCTTTGATCGTTACATCAGCCATAGATATTAAAAAAGGATCACCGCAATCCATGCAAATACGGTGACCCTCTTTCTTCCTTTTATTTCATGGAAACAGCTTTTTTCACTGCTTCGATAATTTCTTTTGAAGTTAGACCATAGACTTCCGCCAGATATTCCGGCGTTCCGACCTGACCGAACTCATCTTTTACTCCGACTCGGATAACAGGACATGGAGTGGATTCAGAGAGGAAGGCGGCAACCGCAGCTCCCAAACCACCAACGATATTTGCGTTTTCAGCGGTAACGAAGGCATGAGTCTTATCGGCAAATTCTTTGATAATCTCTTCATCCAGCGGTTTGATGGTAAACATATCAATTACAGCGGCTGAAATCCCTTCTTTTTCCAGTATTTCGGCTGCTTTCAACGATTCACCAACCATCATACCGCAAGCCACGATCGTCACATCTTTTCCATCTCGTAACAAATTTGCTTTTCCGGGCTCAAAAGTGGAATCTTCGGAATAAATCGCGGTTCCTTCTTTCCGGTTTAAGCGGCAGTAAGTTAAACCAGGTCTGTCTTTTAATGTCGGAAGAAGAGATGCAAGCATAGCGCTGTCGGTGAATTCGATAACTGTTGAATGCGGAATCGCGCGATAAAGACAAATATCCTCAAAAGGCATATGGGTTCCCCCGTTATAAGCTGAGGTAACGCCGGGATCCGAACCGATTATTCTTACGTTATTTTTTGCGTATGCGATTGAAATAAAGACTTGATCGAAGGCTCGACGTGCGGCAAAAGCCGCAAAGGTATGCACATAAGGTTTCTTTCCTACAGCGGAAAGCCCACCCGCAATCCCCATCATATCGGCTTCTTGAATTCCGCATTCGAAAACTTGATCCGGGAATTTCTTTTCCAGGCCTAAAGTCCCGATTGAATTCATGATATCGCCATCAAGATAAACCGCCAACGGATCCTGTTCCACGATTTTCTGCATCGTTTCGCCGAAAACTTTTTTTCCGGCTTTTTTCTCTTTTTCACCATTGTAAATTAGTTTAAACATGACAGCTTATCCTTTCCTCTTGAATTCTTCAAGCTGGGCAATTATTTCATCCGCTTCTTCGGGAGTGACATTCGTATGATGATTTAATGGGATATTCTCGATCTGAGGGACACCTGCTCCTTTAATCGTATCGAGAACAATCATTCCCGGACGATCTCCCTGATTCTTTTGAACGTCAAGAACAGTTTGTCGGATCAAATCCGGGTCATCTCCTTTGATCATTGTTGTATACCAATTAAAACTTTTGAATTTTGCCACAAGATCGCCCAAATCGCAGATATCCTTTACATAACCGTCCAATTGGCGCTTGTTATAATCGATGAAAGCGATCAGGTTATTGAGTTTATGGTGGGCTGCAAAAAGTGCCATCTCCCACACTTGCCCCTCTTGACACTCACCGTCGCCGAGGATTAAATATACACGAGCGTCTTTTCCTGAGTGTTTTAAGCCGAGTGCCATTCCGCATGCTGTCGAAGCACCTTGCCCCAAAGAACCGGTGGTCATATCAACACCGACTGTTAAATTACGATCACAGTGGCTGGGAAGTTTTGTCCCGTTTTGATTAAGAGTCTTTAATTCTTCCAAAGGGAAATATCCTTTTAGTGCCAATGTCGCATAAAGAGCTGGTCCCGCATGACCTTTGGACATGACCAATCGATCACGGTCTTCCCATTGTGGGTTCTTCGGATCGATTCGCATAATCCCACCGTAGAGAGCAGCGAGACAATCGGCAACGGAAAGTGAACCACCCGTATGGCCGAAACCGCGGGCTTTGAATTCAATCATTTCCTGTATTCTGATGTCTGTTGCAAATTCTTTTAAGGGAGTAATCATATAATATCGTTTCCTTTCAATCCGCTTTCGTTCTGTTTGTGCAAGATTAAAAATTCTGCAACTTCCTGCTAATTGTATCTTATAAGTCTGACCGATTATGATTTTTCCCGAGAAATCCGCACTTTCTTGGGCTATCTTTTTCTCAAATATTTATAAAAACAAAGAACCGCTTATTTCATCGCTTAGATTATTCTCGATTTATCTCTTTCATAAGCCTTTTCCATTGCAGAGATCAAAGGTAATTTTTTCCCGGACATAAATCGAACCATGGCACCGCCCCCCGTACACACATAACCGATCTTTGAGATATCGATCAGGCGGGTTGCCGAATTGATTGTATCTCCGCCGCCGATGACGGAATAAGCCGGAGAGTCCGCAATAGCCTGCCACAATCCTTTGGTTCCGGCTTCAAATAACGGATTTTCATAAACACCAGCCGGACCGTTTGCAAAAATGGTTTTTGCGTGCATCAAAACTTCCCGATAGGCAGCGACCGTCTTTGCGCCGATATCAAGATAAAGCGTATCTTTCGGCATCTCATCGATATCGATCTCAACGCGTTTCCCGTTTTCTTCGATAGCCACATCAACAGGCATCATAATCTTATCCGGATAATTCTTGAGGTATTCTTTTGAATCTTCGACGAATCCCAGCAGATCTTTATCCTTCAGAAATCGGACAGTTTTCTCTCCGACATTTATTCCTGCGGCTATCAGCATAACCAAGCCGGTCACTCCGGAAGTCAGGATTTTATCTGCGGTCCCATTTTCAAGCACAGGCTTCATCATTCCGAACGCATCGGAGATTTTTGCACCGCCCAACACAAAAACAGCGGGTTTTTGAGCACCATGAAGAATCTTCGACAGTGCTTCGTATTCCTGAAAAAGAAGAGGACCGGCATAGGTCGGAAGTAATTCCTGGAATGCAACCATACTGGGTGAATTCCGATGGGCTGCGGAAAAAGCTTCATTTACATACAAATCAAACAACGGAGCAAGGTTACGGACTTCCCAGGTTTTGGTATATGCGGCGGCGTCCAATTTAACATCTCTTTCGAAAGTAGAAACCTCTTCCGTCAGATAACGAAGATTTCCGAGGATTACGATTTCACCCGGTTTCAGTGCCTTGACTCTTTGGACAGCTGCCGGACCGCAGACATCATCCAGATATTCCACCGGATGGTGAAGGTACTCGGATATTTTTTGAGCGTGTTTAGAAAGATCGGTTAAATTTTGATAATCCAAGGTATCGCCTTGATGGGCGATGATAGCAACAGAAGCACCGCCTTCTAACAACATTTTAATTACCGGAATCGTTTTTTCGATCCGTTCATCATTCACAATTTCTTTAGATTGCGCATCAAGCGGAGAATTGATATCCGGCCGCAAAAGTACTTTTTTACCTCGAAGATCTACTCCTTCGAGTGAGAGCATTTTTATTTCCATTTTCCCATTCCAAGATAAGCATTTGTCTTACCAACGCCTTCCAATCGATCTTTTTGCATTTCGCAGGCAGCTCGGACAGCATCCATCGTTTCGGGAATTGTGACAGATTCCTGCGGGATATTGATTGCAAACATAATCTCATCCCCTGATTCAACAATACTATCGGACCACAACCCGATTTCATACATATCACCGCGCGGATTCCCCAAATCACGAGCGTAACGGAAGAAGGAAGCATTGCCTAAAAAGCCATCGTCGATACTGACAACGCGAATTCGATCGTGCTTCAGAAACGATGCGAGCGCCATTTCTTTGGTGATCTTTTTATGACCGGTGGCAACAACCGTAATAATATGCCCATGTGTCACCGGAGTGTGGATGAGGATACCGGTAGCGTCGATATGAGGCATGATCGTCATCAAGTCCACTGCCTGATGGCTTGGTGCTTTATCGATTTGTAAAGCGTTGGTTAAGCCACGATGATAATCGCCCGGATCGGCGACTCTGCGAACGATCGTTATGGCCACTTTTTTAATGCCATAATCCCTGTCGAGGCAATCAACCGCCCGGATCAATCCGGTTGTGTTACAAGAAGTGAGTTTCAAAAATTGTTTACCAATTCCCTTTTCATAATTCGCATATCCGTGGAAGAATACATCAGCAACCGAATTTTTTTCACCGCCTTGGAAAACGGCTTTCTTATTATATTTTGCATATAATTCTTTATTTTTCGCCCCGACACCGGCGCTGGTGGCGTCTAAGATAATGTCGCATTTCCGGACCAGTTCTTCCAATGTCCCAGAAACGGGAATCTTTAATTGCTCAAACTTTGCTCGGTTTTCTTCGGATGCCAAATATAAAGCATAAGGCATCCCTTTTTCTTTTAAAGCCCGAATTGCCAATGTAGGTGCAACGTCGGCAACTCCGACAAGTTCCATATCTTTTTGTAACGCGATTCCATCAGCCAATCGCTGACCGATTACACCGTAACCGCATACTCCAACTTTAACCATTTTTCCCTCCAATCAAAAGTATTACAAACCGGTAATATCCCGGATATATTTTCGTGCTTTGACGGCATATTCAAAGGGATTTGCTTTTGCCGGGTCCTGCTCCGCTTCGACTACGATCCAACCTTCATACTCTGCTTCTTCAAGGATATTAAAAATCGGTTTAAAATCAACGTCACCATCTCCTGGAACGGTAAAAACACCGGCTCTAACGGCATCCAAGAAGCTCATTCTTTTCGCTTTGACTTCGGCATAGACGTTGTATCGCAGATCTTTTAGATGGACATGCTTCACACGATGAATATATTTTCTCAATACATGAACAGGATCGATACCGGCAAAACTCAGATGTCCGGAGTCGAACAAAAGATATACCAAATTCGGATCTGTCATTTCCATGATTCGATCGATCTCTTCTTCTGTTTGAATGCCGGTTCCCATATGGTGATGTATGGTAAAAAACATCCCCTTTTCGCGGGCAAGTTCGCCCATTTCGTTAAATCCTTTTGTGACAATTTTCCATTCTTCTTCGGTATAAATTGGTTTATTCTCAAGAATGGGGACATCAATTCTCCCTTGGATCGAATTTCCCTGTTCCGATGCACCGATGACCTTCGCTCCCAAATAATTCAGTTTGTCCCGATGCCTAATAAAAGAAGCGATCGTGTCTTCATAGGGTTTGCCGATGAGATAGCTTGAAAACCATGCATTACAGATTTGTAAGCCACGAACTTCCAATTTGTGTTTCAAGACAGCGGGATCAGAGGGAAATTTATTCCCTATCTCACAGCCTTTGAACCCGGCCAATGCCATTTCGCTGATACACTGCTCAAAAGTATTCTCTGCTCCTAAATCGGGCATGTCATCGTTTGTCCATCCGATTGGAGCAATTCCTAGTTTAACTTTCTCTGGATTAAGCATTTCTCCCCTTCCTAATAATCTCGAGCTTCGGCGATATGCTTCCGCATATCTGCATATGCTTCATTTACAGATTTATCCTCAGCAACTTCCGCCACACCCACTCTCCACCAACTTTCAAATCCTGGAGTCATGCTGCCGGGAAGAACTTTAATATCGAAAACGCAGGGCTTTTCTTGCATTTTAGAATTCTTCAATGCTTTTTTCAGCTCATCCGCATTATGAATCGTATATCCTTTGGCTCCGTATCCTTCAGCGATCTTTGCGAAGTTAATCGGAAGAATTTCTCCGTCCAACAAATCTGTCTCGGGATTTCGTGCCCGGAAGACAGTCCCAAATGTTTTTGTTCCCTGATTATTTTGGAGACTCTCGATACAACCCCAACCTGAGTTATCAAAAACCATTATATTGATTTTCAATCCTTCTTGGATTGCCATAAAAAGTTCGCTGTGTAGCATAATAAAACTGCCGTCACCCAAGAAAGCATACACTTCGCTATCCGGGGCAGCCATTTTTACCCCGACGGCTGCGTTTATTTCATATCCCATACAGGAAAAACCATATTCCATGTGATAAGTACCGGGTTTGCCCGGGCGGAACAGCCTCTGCATATCTCCGGGCAAACTCCCGGCAGATCCTACAGCGATATCTTTTGAGCGCATGAAGCGATTGATTTCTCCCAATGCTCTGGTTTGCGGAATGCCGTTTTTTTCTTCCGGAAGGTTGTAATATTCATTGACGATATCATCCCATTCTTTCTTGGCTTCGATAATTTCGTCCGTATATTTACTTTGGTAATTGAGATTCTTCAACTCTTTTCGAATCGCCGAGAGAGCTTCACGGGCATCCGCCAATATCCCTTCCGCGTCCATCTTGACGGCATCAAAAGAGCACACATTAATCGCCAGAATCTTGCATTCGGGATTTCTGAATCCCCATTTCGAATTGGTCGTAAAGTCGGTGAAACGTGTTCCGACTCCGATAATCAAGTCAGCGTCTCTCGCAATTAAATTAGCGGCTTTGGTACCTGTGACTCCGATCCCGCCCAGATTCAGAGGGTGATCCCAAGCAATCAAACCTTTTCCTGCCTGAGTTTCACCGATAGGAATATTAAATTCTTCGGCAAATTTTTGTAAATCCTTCCACGCTTCACTATAGCGGACACCTCCACCGCAAATCAACAAAGGCTTTTTGCTGTTTGAAATTAAGTCGATTGCCTGTTCCAATTGTCGATCTGTTATGGGACGGCGATCCATATGCCAAACCCGTTTACGGAAAAAATACTCCGGATAATCGTAAGCTTCGGCTTCGACATCTTGCGGTAAAGCCACGCAAACAGCACCGGTATCCGCGGGGTCTGTCAGTACTCTCATCGCATGGATCATAGCTGTCATTAATTGTTCGGGTCGACTGATTCGATCCCAATAGCGACAAACCGCTCGGAAAGAATCGTTCACCGTCGTACTATAACTATCCGGAAATTCGACTTGTTGCAGAACCGGATCCGGTTGTCGGCAAGCGAAGGTATCTCCCGGTAAAACGAGTAAAGGGATTCGATTGGCCGTCGCGGTACCGCATGCGGTAACCATATTCAAAGCGCCGGGACCGATGGATGACAGGCAGGGAAGGATTTTCCGTCTGTTTTTCTGCTTGGCATATCCGATTGCAACATGTGCCATACCCTGTTCGTTATGCCCCTGATAAAATCGCAGACTGTGTCCACCTTGTTCCAATGCCTGCCCGACGCCGGTGACGCAACCGTGACCAAAGACTCCGATCATTCCGTCAACGAATCGGTCTTCCTCACCGTCAAATTCGATATATTGATTATCCAGAAATTTAATAAGCGCCTGAGCCATTGTCAGTTGGATTCTCTTGATCATTTCATCTCCTTTTTATTGCTGTAGGACCAAAATTTTGCATCCGGTTTTGCAACCCATTCATGTTCCGGTACAAAGGTCGGTGTAATATACGGATTTCCGTCCAAATGACGTATCGCCCATAAATACCAAAGGGCATATCCGGGGTAAGTAACATGCGGATGAGTCATTCCGTTTTGAATCAGGACTGTATCATTTCCGCTTATTTTGAAAACATCATCACCGACTTCAGCGAATGCATGACCGCCGGTCGGATAGGTTTTGTAATAATAAATTTCCGGCTGCGGATGAAAATGAGGCGGATAGGAACTCCATTTGCCGGGGAAACCGATCACTTCCCCGATTACCAAATTCGCATAGGGGGCGTTATTGTAGTCAAATGTGGTTCGAACAATGCGTGTGGATGTTTCCTGCATCGTTCCGGCTCCTCTGAATTCATCCGGAGAATCCTTTGGTTCGTATAGCCTTGCATTAAAAATTCGCGGATTAACGGTTTTATTGACAGTGATTTCTGAATCTTCCGCTACTCCCGTTATCCTTACCGGNNGTTATTCTTACCGGAACATCAGCCGGCAAATGCAATACCCAAGGAGCATAATCGAAACAATTCGGTCGATTAATTTTTATGGATGATTTATTATATTCGAGCGTTATTTCCCCGTAAACCAACAAATAAGCTCTTTCCAAAGCAGAGTTATCTTCGAAAACCTGTCCGGATTTTAGCCTTAAAATGCCAAAATCCATTAACATATCCGGATCGCCACCGATTTCTGTAATCGGATTATAGCCGAAATCGAATGGCTTTCCTTTGATAATCTTTTTACTCATAATATTATCCTTCCATAACCTCCGATATTTTTACAGGTCGATTTTCTTTCATCGATTTATTTGCGGCAATTGCGATTAGGATCGGACGTAATCCGTCATCAATATTAACTTCGACGGGTCGATCGTTCAAAATCGCATTGATAAAGGATTTTATTTCATCTCTGAAAGATTGCATATATCTTTCCAAAAAGAAGAATAAGGGCTTATCTTCACAAACCGCATCTTTTGTACTGATTTGAACCATCGTTTCCCGATCGTTTTCGGTTGCCGCGGCACCGTTTGTTCCGAAAACTTCGACCCGTTGATCATAACCATAAACAGCTTTTCTGCAATTGTCAATAACAGCCATAGCGCCATTTTTAAACTTGAGTGTCACAATTGCCGTATCGATATCGCCCGCTTTTCCGATTTCAGGGTCTACCGTAACGGCACCCATTGCATAAACCTCATCAACTTCAGAATTTGCTTGATAA
>DCTP01000136.1 GCA_002329625.1 Leptolinea sp. UBA1437 | reverse complement strand
TTGCCAATCTTGAAACAGCTCTTGCCAATCTGTTTTCTCGGGATCAAAAAAATACTCAATCTCAGCCTGTTCAAATTCTAAAGTTCGAAAGATAAATTGTCCGGTCGTAATTTCGTTGCGAAAACTCTTCCCGATTTGTCCCACTCCAAACGGAAGCTGAACCCGAGTGGAATTCAAAATATTCGAAAAATTCGTAAAAATTCCTTGCGCTGTTTCTCCGCGGAGATAAACAGGCATTTTTTCACCTTCAACGACTCCGATGGAAGTTTGAAACATAATATTAAACGCTTTCGGCGGAAATACATCATTCCCATCCGGCGTTTTAACTTTATGTTTTTCGATAAAATCCGCGATTTCAGCCAAACCCATTCCCTCAACAACCACTTCTTCTTTCTGGGGATTCTTTTCTAACCAACTTTCAATTAAATGATCTGCGCGATATCGTTTATGGGTGACTTTATCTTCGACTAATGGATCATTAAAAGCACTCACATGCCCTGATGCTACCCATGTCTCCGGATGGAGCAGAATTTGTGAATCAATGCCGATCATGTCTTCACGACATGTGATCATTTCTCGCCACCATAAATTGCGAATATTTCGTAACAATTCCGCCCCTAAAGGTCCGTAATCATAAGAACTGGTCAGCCCTCCGTAAATTTCCGAAGTCGGATAAACGAAACCCCGTCGTTTAGAAAGAGAAGTAATTTTTTCCAATGAAACCTGGTTTTCTTGAGTCATCTTAAAGTCCTTTGCCGAATTTTATCCCACAAATTTTATCACATAGCGACATCNNTATGATCGATTATTAATAAATACACTACATATTTCTTTTTATAAATTCTTTCATTCCGTAGAACGCTGATATAATTTTTTTGATAAAAAGCTTGAAATCTATTCCAAGGATAAAAAAATGATTCCAATTGCTCAACCATTGATCGGTGAAGAAGAACAAAGAGCTGTTTATGAAGTTTTGGAAAGCGGAATGCTTGCATCAGGGGATATTGTTCGTGCATTCGAAGAGGAATTTGCCGATTATCTCGGAATCGAGCATTGCATTACAACTACCTCAGGGACAACCGCTCTTGAAGTTGCTCTGCGAGCTTTAGGTATCGGACCCGGAGATAAGGTATTAACCACACCTTTTTCATTTATTGCCTCTACCAATTCCATTGTATATACTGGAGCGACTCCGGTTTTTGCCGATATCCGATCGGATACTTTTAATATTGATCCGGAGAAAATCGAGGAGGCACTTCAAGCTGATTCGGATATCAAAGCGTTGTTGATTGTTCATCTTTTCGGTCAAGCTTGCAATATGGATCAAATTGTCCCGCTTGTTAGAAAATACAATCTTTTGTTGATCGAAGATTGTGCCCAATCTCATGGAGCAAAGTGGAAAGGGAAACCAGTCGGGACGTTTGGTGACATCGGTTGTTTCAGTTTTTATCCGACCAAAAATATGACTACCGGAGAAGGCGGAGCAATTGTCACTCATGATGCCAATCTGGCTGAAACCTGTCGTTTGTTGATTAATCATGGAATGGCGGTGCGGTATCATCATGATTTAATCGGTTACAACTATCGGATGACCAATATTGCCGCCGCGATCGGAAGATGTCAATTAAAAAAATTAGACCGGTTCAATCAAATTCGCAGATTGAATGGTGCAATTCTGACCGAAGGAATTCATCATTCGGATATAACCACGCCGTTTGTACAAGATGATGCTTTTTTCGTCTATCACCAATATACCTTACGAATAAAAAACGATAAGCGGGATCAATTTACGAATTATTTGAATGCAAATGATATCGGATACGGAATATTTTATCCGCTTTCCATTCCGGAACAAAAATGCTATCAACGATTTGGATTCAATACTGTTTGGCCCGTCACGGATTTGATAAAAAATCAAGTTGTTTCCATACCGGTTCACCCCGGCTTATCCGAAGAGGATTTAGATATGATTGTTCAGGTTGTCAATAAATTCCAATAAGTTTTCAGGAGCGTTTGAATGTCAGAGAACCCTTATATTGATCCCACTGCCCATGTTTCAGAGAGAGCAAAAATCGGTAAAAACACGAAAATATGGATTAATGTTCAAATTCGCGAAGAGGCGGAAATCGGAGAAGATTGTGTCATCGGGAAAGATGCTTACATTGATCATGGCGTGAAAATCGGAAATCGGGTCAAAATTCAAAACGGCGTATCGCTATTCAATGGGGTTACGGTAGAGGATGATGTCTTTATCGGTCCTAATGCAGCTTTTACGAATGATTATTATCCGCGAGCTTTTAATCGTGATTGGGAAGTTTCCGAAACATTAATTAAACGGGGAGCATCTATCGGTGCCAATGCGACAATTATTTGTCGACATACCTTAGGTGAATATTGTATGATTGGTGCAGGATCGGTAATTACCTCTGATGTGGAACCATATACCTTGGTTGTCGGAAATCCGGCGAGAGCGATCGGTAAAATCTGCCGTTGCGGGACTCGTTTATTTAATGATTTGGTATGTCCAAAATGCGGGTTTGATTTAAAAAAAGAATTGGGACAAAAAGACTAAAGGAAAAAACTCTTTAATAATATTGGTGATACAAACCCTACTCGAATGAAAAAGTGTTTATCCTCATAAAATTTCATTAGTGAAATTCGCATCGGCAGTCTTTTTTTAGTGCATCTCGCATGCCCACTCGAACATAAACCGATCCGAAAGAATTCTGCATTACACGATCATATCCGGGAATCTGGTCCGAAGAGGCTTGTTGATAAAAAGAATGAATTAATTCCATTTCTTCGGGGTTGACCGCATTATCGATTACGGTGGGATCACTGAATTCCTTCAGATTTTCCTCTTCCAAAATAATCAGATCTGGCTGCCATTGTTTAATTTTATCAAGTGTCGCCATATTCCAATCCATTTGAACCGCAAATCCTTCTTGCTCCGGAAAATAGACTTTCCAATCCCGAAATACTCGAATCATCCGATTGTTTACCCGGCTTTTGAGAACAGGAATAATTTCATTTTCTATCTGATGATATAAGGCGATTGAAGAAGAGTTGGTCTCTCTAGATAATTGATCTCGATATAATGAATAATCCAACCGGATGTTCTGACTAAATTGGAATGCTACCAAAAGGGTCAATATTCCATACATAATTTTCCTAATATTTGTACCGACCTTAAGATCGATCGCCGGGAAATCTCTATCTCCGATAATATAAAAATTGGCGATAAATCCCAGTAATGGCACTGCAACGGGAAGAAAATAATGTAACCGGTTTGTTGCAGCGTATGCGGTGATACAAAAAGCAACCATCAAATACGATAAAAACAATAGGGACTGAATCCTTTGTTTTTCCTCCCCTTTTAATCCCATCAACAAACCGATTATTGCCAATATGAAAAACCAAGTCTCCGCATAATACTTACGAATATCAGATGGCAATAACAAACTGTTACGAAGTGCATTCGAATGAATCGTAAATATCCCGACACCGGTTTGCTCAAATTGTAATTGCTGGGTGCGAATGATTTCCGCTCTTTCCTGAGGTAGCAATAACAGCGGGTTGGAAAATATGAAAAAAACCATCATGATCACAACAAATATTATTGCCTTCTTTATGGCCTTTTTCCATGAAAGTCTCTTCCGTAAGATGGCGTAAATTAATAAAAGAGGAATTGCCAGTGTAAAATATAACCCCTGATATTTTATACCGACTGTATATCCGCAAACCGCGGCGGCAAGCGAAAAATATTTCCCGAAACGGAATTCATCCAGATCTAAAAATAAGAATACCAAACTGATGAAAAACAACGATAGACTATCCGGATGCCACCAGAAATTATTCAACAAAACCGCCGGAATAGTCAGCAGAAAAACAAACAAGCTCAGACTTATTAATCGGTTTTTAAATCGAGTTATCAGCCAAGTAAATATCCCGATCGCAAAAATCATCGGTAATACGTTAATTGTCATTCGCAACCAGCAAACAATAAGGCGGGTGTTCTCGGGCCAATTCGGACTCAACAATTTTAAGGGAAAGACGGATATTGCCGAGAGGAAATAAAACGGGAATCCGTAAAAATAATGCTGATAAATGAAAAAATTACGGATCGAGTGATAAAAAGTATCACCGGGAGTTAACATCTGAATGACATGAGGATATTGGGCATATTCATCCACCTCAAATACCGACAACATTTCCGGGTCTGCTGCTCCGGTCAGATTTGCAGGAATCAATAAACAAAAATAGACCAATCCGATCAGAATGATGAATGCACAGGTGATGCGTTGATTTTTTTCCATAGCTGGTACTAATTATAGACGAATGATTTTTCAAATTTTGGAATATTCAAAACAAATTTGGGAATTATTAAATATCGGGATTAGAAATGAAATCATCCCCATAAAGAATAGACACGATCGAGATACTCGACTGTTTTCTCACAACCATATCCGAAA
>DCTP01000149.1:495-11657 GCA_002329625.1 Leptolinea sp. UBA1437 | reverse complement strand
AAGGCAAACTATTTAGAGATGCTTTTACAGGTTTTTCGGGTTGATACTAAACCTTCCGATCTCAACCGATTAATTATCGGGTATACTAATCAAAAAAATTAAGGATGGGTTGGAATGGATCTGACTGTGATCATGCCGGTATTTAACGAGGAGAAAACACTTCGCGAAATTATTTCCAAAGTCAAAGAAACGGGTCTCGCAAATGAAATTTTGGTTGTGGATGACGGTTCAACGGACGGAACGAAGGAAATTCTCAAAGAATATCAAGATGATCCGATGGTGCGGGTGATCACAAGTGAGAAAAACGAGGGGAAAGGCGCTGCCGTCCGAAAAGGGATTTTGAACGCCCGCTGCGAATATNNCATTCAAGATGCCGATTTAGAATACAACCCCAAGTTTTATCCGGTGTTAATGCAGCCGATCAAAGACGGAATTGCGGATGTGGTTTATGGATCCCGTTTTTTAGGCTCTGCCCGTCGCCCGATTCTTTTCTGGAATATGGTAGCTAATAAGATTCTGACCTTTACGACTAATATTTTGTATAACAATATTCTTTCGGATATGGAAACCGGTTATAAATTATTCAAGGTTTCTATGGTACGTGAAATTCCGCTGCATGCGCATGGCTTTGATTTTGAACCGGAGTTTACCGCCAAGGTTCTGAAACGAAAATTTCGGATTTATGAGGTTCCGATTGATTTTACACCGCGATATTACACCGAAGGCAAAAAAATCAAAGCCAAGGATGGTTTTGTCGCTTTATGGACGTTGATTAAATATCGGTTCGTGGATTAATCGGAGTGGATTCCACGATTTCAATTCGAAACCGCGGACCGAAAATCAACCAGGTTGAGTTGAAGGGTTTGCTGATCCTTCCAGGTATTTTTTTCAAAAGTCCCTAAGACATCGATCCGTTCTGGCAACTCATTCCGACGCCCACCCTGGCGAAAGGCAACAGCGTCGATGGTAATTTGATCTTCGGAAACGAGCTTCAAACGGAGATGGCTTAGATCATTCCCGATTACACGGGAAGACGCGACTTTCAGATTTCGGATCAAAAAGAGCGGTTCCGGATTGTCCATCCCAAATGGTTCCATTTCTTCGATTTGTTTCAATACGTTTTCTTTCAGATAATCCAATGGGATTTCCATATCGACTTGTTTGACGGGCTTCAGCGGTTGATCTTGCAGTCGTTGTGTCGCGATCGTTGTCATTTTATCGACAAACAGTAACCAGTTGTCTTTTTTAATCGTCAGTCCGGCTGCCATAGCATGACCGCCGTGCTTCACCATTAAATCCGCGCATTGATCGAGCGCATCGGTGATATGGAATTCCAGAATGCTGCGGCAAGACGCATGGATTTCATCGCCGTTAATCGAGCCGACGATAGCCGGACGATAAAAATGTTCCGCCAGCCTTGAGGCTGCCAATCCGACGACCCCGCGGTTGAATTCTTCTTTTGCGGAGAAAATCAGAATGGGTACCCGCGCGGGATTAATTTCTTCCAACACTTGTCGTTGAGTCAGTTTGGTTAATTCCTGCCGTTGGCGGTTTTGATCATTCAATTCGATAGCGAATCTGCGCGCTTCGTTGAGCGTCCGGCTCATTAATAGATCAAAAGCCAGTTTAGCCGTTTCCAACCGACCGGCGGCATTCAAGCGTGGTCCGAAAGAGAATCCAATCGTCGAAGCTTTAATATCTGCCATTCGAATGCCGCTGACTTCCGCTAAAGCGCGGACGCAAGGACGCGCCGAAACCCGCAATTTTTGCAGCCCGCTTTTGACCAGACTGCGATTTTCGCCGGTCAGTGAAACCATATCCGCAACCGTCCCGATAGCCACAAAATCCTCCCAATCTTCAGCCGCGATCCCTGCGACCGGATGGGCTATCAATAATGCTTCCGCTAATTTATATGCCAACCCGACGCCTGCCAGGTTTTTATCCGGATAAGAATCGGAAGGTTTTTTGGGGCAAATAACCGCCACCGCTTCGGGAATAGTGCTGCCCGGTTCGTGATGATCCGTGATGATCATTTCCATTCCGAGCGAATGGGCAAAGAACGTTTCTTCGGGCGAGCGAATGCCGCAGTCGACAGTAATTGTAAGTGCAATGCCTTCTTCATGTAAGGTATGCAGCGCCTCTTTATTAACGCCGTATCCTTCCTCGAATCGATTAGGGATGTAACCGCGAACTTCCGCTCCCAGTGCGGTTAAAACCTGGATCAGCAGGGCGGATGCCGTCACACCATCCACGTCATAGTCGCCGTAAACCGCGATTTTCATATGGGTATCGATTGCCTGAAGGATGGTTTTTACGGCAAGATCCATTTGATCCAGCAGGAACGGATCATAGAGTGAACCCTGCCTGCGTAAGTAGCTGTTTGCACTCGCGGAATCTCTGATGCCGCGATTATAGAGCAAACGTTGTTGGACGCGCGGGAAAGATGCAAGCTGCTCAAGCACATCCAAGGGAATTTTTGAGGGTAATTTCCATTCAAAAAGTGGTTCCAAAAAAGTTTTCCTCCCGGAAGGGATTAAGAGAATTCCGGCGTGTAAAGACGGGTAACCCGCTCGGCGATACCGCAAACCACATCATAATTAATCGTATGCCAGCGAGCTCCCAACTCTTCCGCACTGATCCGGTCATCACCCTGCGAACCAAGGATGATCGCTTCATCGCCGGTCACGGCGTCGGGCACTTCATTGAGATCGATCATACATTGGTCCATGCAAACCGTTCCCAAAACCGGAACCCGTCGACCGTGAACCAATACCATGTTTTCCAATATTCGTCCGAAGCCGTCCGCGTATCCGACCGGAATAACGCCGATGCGGGAGTTATCTTTTTGCGTTTTATAGCGTCCGCAGTAGCTGATTTCCTGTCCGGCTGGTACGGTTTTAACGGATGTAATGCCGGCTTTCCAGGATAAAGCCGGTTGAAAATCGGGTGAAAGTCTGGCGGAGTCTGAAGGGTCCAAGCCATAGATCGCAATTCCGCCCCTTACCATATCATATTTGCAGATTTCCGGATGAAAGACGGCTCCCGCCGAATTTGCCAAATGGACAATGCGGGGCCGTAACCCGGCTTTTTCGGCTTCGCGTATCAGTCTGTCGAAACGGCTGAATTGGATGCCGGTGGCGTCGTCTTCCAGCATATCGGCTTTTGAAAAATGGGAATATAGCCCTTCGATATCAAAAACAGCGGAGGAAGCGGCGTTTTGGAGAAAACGAAGCCCGTCTTCAGCCTGTTCACCTAACCGCCCCATACCGACATCCACTTTGACGTGAACGGGTAACTTTTTCCATGTCCCGCGCAGCGTTTCTTCATATTGCCTTATTTGCTCGTAGCTGAAAAGGGTTGCGCGGATACTTTCCCGAGCCGCTTCTTCGATATCTTTCGGATGAATATATCCGAGAACCAGAATGGGCGCGGTAATTCCCGCCTGTCGCAATTCCTGTGCTTCGCCGAAACGAGCGACAGCCACGAACGGACAACCGGCCGCGATAGCCGCCTTTCCGACAGGGATCATCCCATGCCCGTACGCATTGGCTTTGATAATCGCCATCACCGGTTTCCCGGCGATCAGCGCAATGGTTTGAATGTTATGCCGAATTGCATTTAGGTCGATTTCAACCCATGTATCGTATCTTTTTTCCATATTCATCTTTCCCGATTCAATAAAACTTTTTGCGACACTCCGATTCGGATTCGCAGATACTCGTCCGGAACGGAATGTTCAAAGAAGATAAAAAATTGTGCCGGAATGGAGATTTCAAATTCTCAGAGAAAGGAACGAATCGATTTTCTTCAAAATAATCCATATTTTGATTTTACCATTGCGTCGGGGATTCGGAAAAAACCGGCAGGGAGCAATTCCAACGATGAAACAGTAGTCCTTTTTTTTGTGGGAAAACGAATGAAATTTGTCAACGTTTGAGAAACATCCCATCAAACGACGTCGGAATCAACCCTTTCACCTGAAATTCTATTTATAATTTCTATATTACACCTACAAGGAGACAGAGATGAAAGAGCAGATTCGGGCTAAGTTCGAAGCATATTGGGATGAAATGATGGCGGATCTGGCGGCATTGGTTGCCGTCAACAGCGTTCGCGGGGAGGAAACCACGGAATTTCCTTTTGGCAAAGAACCCGCCCGGGCATTATCGATTGCCCTTCGACAAGGCGAACGAATGGGATTTGCGGTGGAAAATGTCGATAATTATGCCGGAACGATTGATCTGGGCGATGCGAAGGAAATGATCGGAGTGATGGCTCATCTGGATATTGTCCCGGCCGGCGACGGTTGGACAGATGACCCTTTTACGCTGACATTCAAAAATGACCGAATCTACGGAAGAGGTGTCGTGGATGATAAAGGGCCGGTTATCGCCGCTCTTTACGGAATGCGGATTATTCGAGATTTGAATCTGCCGCTTAAGAAAAAAATCCGATTGATTGTCGGGACAAACGAAGAACAGGGTTCCGGTTGTATGAAATATTATGCGCAGCACCGCCCCATCCCCTCTTGCGGGTTTACACCGGATGCAGATTATCCGTTGATTCACGGTGAAAAGGGAAACTTCTGGACATGGCTTACTTTTCCGGCGGAAGAAACTCCTATTTTGGAAATCAGCGGCGGAAATGCCTTTAATATCGTTCCGGCGGAATGCATTGTTCTTCTGGACGGTACGCAAGTCTCTGCGGATGAATTAAAAAAATCCATACGAACGGAAGATACCGAAGGATACGAGCCTCAATTTATACATGATACAAAGGGAAATATCAAAATGGTTGTCCGCGGACACGCCGCTCACGGCAGTACGCCGGAGAAAGGGGTTAACGCGATCGTCTCCGCAGCTAAAATCCTGTGCAATGCTTTCGGGGAGAAGGCCGGTAAAATGATGCATTTTATAGCCGAATCGATCGGCAGAGAAACGGACGGCGCTTCATTGGGATTAAAGGTGTCCGATGATGTATCCGGGAGTTTGAGCCTGAATCTCGGCAGAATCATCTATTCCCCCGAACAACACCGGCTGGCGATTGATNNGCGGAGCTTGAGCCTGAATCTCGGCAGAATACTTTACTCTTCTGAACAACGCCGGTTGGCGATTGATATCCGTTATCCAGTTAAACTCAGTTTAGCGGAAATGAATGCCAACTATCATAAAATGGCGGAGACCTTCGGTTTAACCTATGAGGTAACTGAAGCGGCGGAGCCGCATTATGTTCCGAAGGACAGCCCGGTAGTGCAAAAATTATTGGCGGTTTATCGTCAGGTAACCGGCGATCAGACAGCAGATGCTTTTACGATCGGCGGCGGAACTTATGCGAAAGCACTCGGAAAGAATTTTGTCGCATTCGGGCCGGAATTCCCCGGTTCGGAGCCGATGAATGTCCATGATGCCGATGAGCATATTCTCAAGGAATTATTCCTGGATCATTGTGTCGTCTGTACGCTCGGTATGGCGGCGCTTGCCGGAGAATAAAAGGAAATCGGATCCTTCATTAAGAAACGAGCCTTGTGAAAAAATTCCGCAAGGCTCGTCTGATTTTTCTTGAAAGAAAAATCTTAACCGATGACACTCCGATCGAGTTCCTTCCAATACAGCGCTTTTCTTTCGATATATTCGGAAATCAGATAGAACAAGAGACCCATCACACTCAACAAAATCACTGCATTCAGGATCATTTTGATATCATAAGTTTCGCTGCCGAGCGTCAACAAATATCCCAAGCCGGCTTTTGCGCCGATCATCTCTCCGATCACGGCGCCGGTCATGGCTTGAGTCAAAGCCAGTTTCACTCCGGATAGCAGCATCTCCATGGAGTAAGGAAGCTCAATATGTCGAAAAACCTGCCAGCGGTTGGCTTTCAGCACCTTCATCAGATCATAGGCGTTTTTGTCGATGGAACGGATGGCGGTCACTTCATTTATCATGATCGGAAAAGAAACAACCAGAATCACCAACGCCGCTTTGGACTCGATGCCTAATCCCATCCAAAGAATGAATAAAGGTGCCAGTGAGATTTTCGGGGCGGTTTGCACGATGATCACAAACGGCATCACCATCTTTTCAATGAGCTTCACTTTTGCCATAATATATCCCAGCGCCAAACCGATCGCAGCCCCGATTACTGATCCGACTAAAATTTCTTTTAAGGTAACAGCGATATGTTTCCATACTCCTCCTGAGGTAAACAGAGTGATCAGAGAAACGAGCAGATCATAAGGTTTGGGCAGCAGATAATTCGGCACATTGAATATCCTGATGTACAGTTCCCAGAGGATCAAAACGATCGGGAGAACCGCCAAAGGAAGGATGATTTTCCGATGTTTGCGATAAAACATGCCCGCTCTCATTTGATTAATTTAAGACCAATAAATCTTTGGCATCGAAAGATTCTTTGATTGTTCCGTATTCTTTGGAACTATCAATCAAAGCCTGCCATTTTTTCACATCGGAAGCGCCGATTCCGTGCTCTTTGGTATAGTCGCTCTGCCATAAGGTCGGGATAAATACTTCGTTGATGATTTTGATCACAACATCCCGTTTTTCAGCGAAAGTAGGTGCCATCTTTTCAATGGAATAATCTACGGCTTCTTCCACATGTCCGTCAATCACATATTCAATCCCTTTGATCAGCGCTTTATTGAACCCCTGTACGATTTCGGGCTTTTCATTGACGAGCTTTTCTCCCGCGACGAGAACATTTCCAAATGAAGGCAGGAATTGATCACAAGGGATTTCGGCGGCGGGAAAACCGGCATAATTCAATTCGATGGTTCTGAGTTTCGAGAAGACAATGGCATCTACCTGACCTTCCGTCAAGGCGTTCAAAATGGCGCCGGTACCGACGATTTCAACTTGAACGTCATCGATTGACATTCCGACGCTCTTCATGGCTGCTTCCAATTGGAAATAATTAGCGCTGCCAAGACTGGTAACGGCTACCTTCTTCCCTTTCAGGTCTGCCGGGGTTTTAATACCGGAATTCGAATTGAAGATAATGGCACCCAGCCCTTGTTGATAGGTAGTGTTAACAACTTTAATTGGAATTCCTTGCGCTCTCGCTGCGACGACAGCATCGGCATTCGGGAAGCCGAATTCCACGTTTCCGGAAGCGACATTTTTTACGATATCTGCCGCTGCGGCGTAATAAAATTCGACATTCAATCCGTTTTCAGCGAAAAATCCTTTTTCCTGCGCGATATACAACGGAGCATAGTAAGGGACGGCCGAACCGTCAATTTGGATTGCGACGGTTGTCAGCTCGGATGCTTTCGAACTCTTTTCAGTCGGTTCCTCCGCCGTGGTTGCGGCCGCTTCGGAAGTTTCGGTCGGAACGGCTTCTTCCGNNAATTTCGGTCGGTTCCGCCGCTTGTTCCGTTACCGTACTTTTTTCAACCGCCGGCGTTGCTGACGGAGTCGTACCGCTGCAACCCGTAAGAGTTGCAAGAACCACAAAAACACAGACTATAAATAATATTTTTTTACTCATAAATTCTCCTTTATTTATTTCCTGCCAAATAACACTCATTCAGATAGTAAGCTCCCAACAGAGCTGTCATACACATTTCCTTTTGTGAAGGTTGATTTTCCACCAGCCATTGATCGGTAATCCGATTGCAATGAACGGAACAAATACTGCCGGCATAAACATGATATAGCGAAGATAAAGTAAAGATTGTTTCCGCTTCCATCTCGAGATTGATAATATTCAGATCGATATATTTTTGCAGCGCTGCTTTTTCATCGTAATTTGTTTCAAACGGTGTGCTTCTTCCCTGACCGTGGTAAAAAGAACCGACCGATCCACAAATTCCCATTGTGAACGGCTGATTTCTTTCCATACAGGCTTTTTTCAATGATTCGATCACCTCAAACGATGCAACTGCCGGATATTCTTTGGGTGCATAAAACTCAGAGGCGCCCCCCAAACGCATCGCAGCGGTGTTGATAATCATCGATCCGCAAGGGATTTGCTCGTCAATCGCGCCGGTTCCGCCGATTCGGATCAGCCCCTTTGCGCCTAAAGCGATCAATTGAATCACCGCTATTTCGGTGGAAGGCGCACCGATACCCGTGGAACAAACAGAAATCTTTAGACCGCGAAAAAAACCCGTTCCGACAGTGAACTCTCTGTTTTTTGAGACGATTTTGAAATCATCACACAATTCTGAAAAATAACCGACACGGTCCGGGTCTCCGGGCAATAAGACTATCTTGCCGATTTCATCGCTTCCGCAGGAAATATGAGGCATTTTCCCTTCAACCAACGGTTGTGATGCTGATGTATATTCCATAAGTTTTTGCATTCCTATTCTTTGGATTCATGCCAATAAAGTGCTTTATTTTCGAAAATATGGATGATTTCGTAAGTAACGATTCCCAGGATGATTGTTAAGACAATTCCAGCCAACAACATGGAAACCTCATAGGTTGAGGAAGCGTACGTGAGAATATAGCCGAGCCCTTGCTTTCCGGACATCCATTCCGCTACGATCGCACCAATGACCGCCTGAACAATCCCGATCTTAAAACTGGAAAATAGGCTCGGTAAGGAATATTGGATCTCAACCAATGAAAAAACCTGCCATTTGGTGGCTTTTAAGACTTTCATTAAATTTCGGACATCTGTTGGGATGGATTCCAGCCCCAGCATCATCCCGGATAAAACCGGAAAGACCACCATGGTAATAATCAGGATAATTTTAGAAACCACGCCGATCCCGAACCAAACGACAAAAAGCGGGACCAGCGCAATTTTTGGTGCAGTCTGAAGGAAGATCAGGTATGGCATCAGCGCGGTTTTGACCGGTTCGACTTTGGTGAACAGATAGCCGAGAGCCATCCCGATCAGACTTCCGATGATAAAACCGAGGATCACCTCATAAGTTGTTGCCCAAAGGTGAGGCCAGACCGTTCCGGTGCGAAATAAATCCACAAAACTTACCCAGACCTTATCCGGGCTGGGCAAAATATATTCGGGGACATCATTCAATCTGACATAAAGATGCCATGCGAGAATGAATACCCCAATTGAAAATGCATATTCTCCCGCACCTTTGAGAATTTTTAACAGTTTATTCTCTTTCTTCATCCGATAATTCCTCTTAAATAACCGGTATATTCACTGAATTTCGGATTGTTCCGGGTTTGGGAATTTCTAGGCCGCGCTAAATCGATTGGGACAATTTCTTTGATCGTTCCGGGACGGGTAGACATAACGACTACCCGATCGGCGAGGAACACCGCTTCTCCGATGCTGTGCGTCACAAAAACAATCGTCTTTTTTGTTTGTGTCCAAATATTTAATAATTCTTCGTTCATATGATCGCGCGTGATCGCATCCAAAGCGCCGAATGGCTCATCCATCAACAAAAGCGGTGCATCATAGGAGAGCGCTCGGACGATCGAAACCCGTTGTTTCATGCCGCCGGATAATTCTCGCGGCAAAGCTGTTTTAAATTCCGTCAGACCTGCCAATTCCAATAACGCATCCAGCCGTTCTTCATTTTCTTTCGTCTGTTTCTTTTGAATCACCAGCGGAAATTCGGCGTTTTCGCGAACATTCTTCCAAGGCAGCAGAACCGAATCCTGAAATACAAAACCCAAACGGTTTTCCTTATCAAGGTATTCGATTTCGCCGCGGGTCGGCTTTTCCAATCCGCCGATGACTTTTAACAGAGTGGATTTGCCGCAGCCGGAAGGACCGATAATCGAGAGAAATTCACCGTTTTTGATTTCAAGATTAATATCCTTCAGCGCGACCGTATCCTCTTTCAAAAGGTTGCTGTATATTTTGTCCAAATGTTTGATATTGACCGTATTTGTGACTTCCATCGTCTCCTACCCGATCCCTGTTGATATTTGTTTCGCACTTTCTTTCAGACTTTGAATCATCGGCTCCGCATCTTGCAAACTTGCTTTGGTGCTCAAAAAAGCCAGCGCGGCGATCACTTTTCCGTTGATATCAAAGATCGGGCATGCGTACCCTTTCATTCCCAATTGCAACTCTTCATCGATACAGGCATACCCGTTTTCCTTTACCCGATCCATCTCCGCACATAATGCATCCCAATTTGTTTTTGTGTAAGGCGTAGGGGCTTGTTCATGAACGGATTCATAAACGGAACGGACCTTTTCCCGATCCATGAAAGCGCAAAAAACTCTGCCGGCTGAAGTGGAAAATAAAGGAAGTTCTCTGCCGATCTTCACCAGAAACAGATTTGAATCCTCTTTTTCGATGCAGGTGATGTTCATAATATAGGTATTTTCCATCACGCAGAGTACGGTCGTCTTATCGATCGATTTGGAAAGTTTCTTCATGACAGGTTTGGCAACTGTAATCAATGTATTTCTTTCGTTTAGATTCGCACATAAAGAAAAAATTTTATAACCGATTCGATATTTTTTGGTGTCCAGATCCTGAACAATCATTTTGTTCTCTTTCAGGCTGGTAAGGATCCGATGCGTTGTACTGGGAGCTAAATTAATTTTCTCGGACAATTCAAGAACGGACATCCCATCCAGTTGATAACTCAAAATAGTTAGAATTTGACAAGCGCGATCGATTAATTGCATCTTTGATTCCTTGCATTCCGTATAGCGGAATAAGATTTCTTATTATGGAATGTTAAGAGGTATTGTACTGATTCATTGAGAATTTGTCAATCAAATGACGCACTGAAGTTTTCTGTTGTTATTAGACCTTTTCAAAATGATTTCTTATTGCATACATGTTTCAGGGTATAATAAGTTCGTTGTTCGGGGCATAGCGCAGCCCGGCTAGCGCGCTTGCATGGGGTGCAAGAGGNNATCCCAGTGCCCCGACAGATCAAAAAGACCACAGAAGATTTTTTCTGTGGTCTTTTTGATATTGACAATCCTGCTGAAATCCTCTATATTTGTAGAACATCAAAATAGAAAATAATTTCTATTATTTAACCTGAAGCCAAAGGAACTGAACCATGACGCGGATTTTGTTTATTCTTGATGGGAGCAACTTTCTGTTTGGTGAGAATGATGCAGACCCGGTACAAATCCTTTCCGATATTCGGAACGGCGTATTTGTGCTGCCTTTTCGAAGCGATCCGGTGAAGTGTGTGGAAATTGAAGGCTGGGTGGTGGTCGGGTTGCGCAGCCGCCAATCCATGG
>DCTP01000149.1:0-484 GCA_002329625.1 Leptolinea sp. UBA1437 | reverse complement strand
GCTTTGACGCTGAGTCCCGAGACGATTAAATATCACATTGAAGGTGCAAAAATTCGAATGCAAGTTGAAACAAGAAACGAATTGATTGCCCTTTATTGTCGTGAAAAGGAGAACATTCAAAATACTCAATTCCCCTCGAGTTAAGAAAAACTTAAGTTTCAAAAAGAAACGAATCACAGCGCGTTGGATATAATGAAGTCAAAGGAGAGACGGATTTTGGACCTTTTTCCCACTGAACAAAGCAATAAAACCAATCTTTTTAAGGGAACGAAAACCCCTCAATATTCGTATAGAAATTGGAGGGAATTATGAGAAGAAAGAATTGGATGGGGGTTTACTCCCTTTTGTTGATCGTTATTTTATCGATTTTTTCAGGCGCTGCCAATCCAATTTTGCAACCGGATGCGGCGGCGGTCTGTTATGATCCGGCGGGAATTCAACGAAATGATATGAATTCGGTTGACACGGATCTTTGCTATGACGC
>DCTP01000018.1 GCA_002329625.1 Leptolinea sp. UBA1437 | reverse complement strand
CGGATAGAAGTAACAATGGGTGAAATCAAACAGTAATCAAAGAAACCCCATCATTGCTGATGGGGTTTAATAATCATTTTTTTCGACAAAAACATTATTCTTTGCTGTGATATTTGAAAGAGATTTTTAGTTTCGTGCGATAAACAAAAGAACCTTCATAGAGCTGTATATCCATTTTTTCGACTTCCGCCACCCGCAAATCCTCTAAGGTTTTTTCAGCCGTTTCGATTGCATTTTTCGCCGCTTTTTCCCAGGATTCGGTGCTGGTTCCAACCAATTCGATGATTTTATAGACACTGTCTGTCATTTGAGTTTCGCTCCTTTCGTTTCCCTTCTTCCTGAAGAACTGTATGATATGAAAGCCTCTCCGATTTTCAACAAAATTATCGTTTCATATCTTTATCATACATGAAAAAGAATTTATTACAATAAGCAACTCAAATGCCATTTTTTATAAAGGCAAATTCCCTTCCACCCGTACTTTTAGAACGATCTTAGTCACTTGTTCGGGACGATCCTTGACCAGTCCGGGTTGATGTGCATCTTCCGGGAAAAAGATCATAAAATACCCCTCATTCAGCGGGAAATAATCACTTTCGCCAAATAATTCATAATAATCTTTTTCCGGTGCCGCGCTGATTTCCGAGAGCTTTTCCCGAGGTGCCCAGCCGACCAGTTCATCTCCTTTCAACATAAACTGAACATCAATATATTTGTTATGGGCTTCAAAATTACTTTCTTCCGGATATTTTGTCTCATATTGATTCACCATGACATCGACATTTTCATCCAATTTATAACGGGCAACCGGTTCTGCCGGATCATTTTGGTGCTGTAATAAGAAACGAATACCGCTTTCAAACCCGGGTCCAAAAGATCCGTATTTTTCGATATGGCTAATATGATCAATAATCATGAATGCCTCCTTCGTTCCGTGAATGGACTCTCCTCATTCTATTTAGAGAGTTTAAAAATTATAACCCACGGACAATTCTTTCCATGATTTTTGTATTTGTGTATAAAAAATGAGAACGGGAATAAATCGGTTGAAAATAAAAATTCTTCATACAACAAAAACTATTGAAATATTTATCTTCAATCGATCCGGATGAAATAGGACAGATTCGAATCAAAAATCTTNNCTTCCGATTTTCAATCAGCCGAGTATTTTCTTGTACTGTGCCGTTCCACCAATTGCCCGGAAATCTGAATATGAACATTCGGATTATCCGGATGAGCAATGCGTTTCAATAACATATCCACGGCCATTTTCCCGATGCAGGATCGTGAAATGCGCATTGTTGTCAACGACGGCGTGCTGATCGCACTGAACGGAATATCATCCACCCCGATTATCGACAAATCGTCCGGAATCCGATAGCCGAACTCCTGTAGTGCTTTCATTGCGCCGATCGCAACTGTATCATTATCCGCAAAAACAGCCGAAATCGATTTTATGGCGGTTTGCGAATGTTCTTGTTGCAAAAACATTTTCATATCCGCATACGCGCCTTGCAGAGTCGGCGTCAATGAAACGATAAGAGCTGATTTTAGATTCAATTTTTCCAATGCGGTTTGGTATCCGACATGACGTTTTCCGAAATTCGCGACATCGACGCTGCTATGAAAATATCCGATATTTCTGTGTCCGAGTTGGTAAAGATAATTCACCGCATCATAAGCGATATATTCATTCGCCATCACTACGCTGTCCACATGTTCATAACTCATGGGATTATCGATGACGATTATCGGAGCTTGAATTTGATACATCATCCGAATTTGTTCATCGCTCATCTCCGAACCCAGCAATATAATACCATCAGCGGGCTTTGCCGCAACCATCCGAAATGTCTCCGCCGCTGTTTCCCTGTTGCATCCAGTCATAATCAAATCATAAGAACAACGACGGCATTCCGCCTCTATTTGATCAATGATGGAAGCGATAAAACCTTGATTCTCTTCAACCACCATTCCGTGTGCGGAATATTTTACAAATTGAATACTGCCTCGTAACGGCTTTTTTCGGGTTTGCGGAAGAGAATAGTTATTCTCTTCCGCCACTTTCCGAATATGTTTACGGGTTTCTTCGCTCACACCTTCCTTGTTGTTCAAGACCAAGGATACGGTAGCGGGTGATACACCGGCGATAGCTGCGATTTCTTTAATCGTTACCAATTTTATTCCGCTTTTCCGCTCATAAATTCCGCATATCCCTTCATCAGCAAATCAGCTACGGCCGCACCCGGATCTAAAAGATCCCGGGACCGTTCCCCTCTGCCGGCGGCTCTGCCAAATTGTGCAATCATGCCTTTCGTACCGAGAAATCCCCGATGGGCAGCTTCCGCAGCTCGTTTCGCCGCTTCAGTCATGGACGCTCCGGCCGCCGCATCCACTTTTAAAGATTCGACCGCGCCGTAAAGACCATCTAAAAATGTTTTATCACCAACTTGAGCTTTTCCGCGATTTTGAACACCGTCAAAAAAAGCTTGGAACAAATCAGCCACTCCCTGGCTGTCAAGTTCCGTTTTTCCGCGAAGTGCTTTTCCGACCGACATCAAGCCCGAAGCCATTAAAGTCCCCATGGTCGACGGGACAGCGGTTGACATGGCTTTTCCCGCGGTATAAGCCAACTTGCCGATATCGGTCTCATCGGAATCGGCAATCGCTCGGCTCGCAGCGGTAAAACCGTCTCCCATCGTCAATCCTAAATCACTGTCGCCAACATGACTATCCAATTCAATCAGGTAATCTCGATTTGCGACCATTACCTCTGCCCAATGTTGAATCAGTTTCTTGAAATCATTTGCACTCAGCATGCTCACAACCTCCGGAATTAATAGCTGAATTGTTTGAAAAACGGTGTGTCCGCTGGCGCCCTTAACAATTCCTTTAATTCGTCATCCAATTTGAACAAAGAGATGGAAGCTCCAGCCATTTCAAGGGAAGTAGCATACTCACCCACATAGGAATGAAATATTTTAATTCCTTTTTCCGAAAGTACTTTATCGATTCTTCGGAACATGACATATTGCTCTTCCAGAGGAGTCGCGCCTAATCCGTTAACCAATACAGCTACTTCATCTCCGGCTCGATACGGAAGATCGTCAATAATCTGATTCAACATTTCATCGACAATCGCATCGGCCGGCAGTAACTTTCCCCGTCGGATCCCCGGTTCACCATGAATCCCCATGCCGATTTCCATTTCATCTTCCGCCAACTCAAAGCTCGGATGACCGACCCTCGGAACAGTGCACGGAGTCAGCGCTACCCCCATCGTTCGAACATTTTCACAAACCTTTTCCGCAACACGCTTCACCTCTTCTAATGGCAACATTTTTGCCGCCGCAGCCCCGGCACATTTATAAACAAAGAAAATTCCGGCGACGCCTCGTCGGGTATTTTTTGCGCCCGGTTTCACGGGTGCGCCGGATGCTACATCGTCTCCGGCTACGACGGACTCGACATGAATATTTTCTTCAAAATCCGCCATCTCGGCAGCCATATCAAAGTTAAGGATATCTCCGCCGTAGTTCCCATAGATATATAAAACTCCCGCTCCGGAATCAATTTCTTTGGTCACTGCTAACATTTGTTCGGCACTGGGTGATTGGAAAACATCACCGATCGAACATCCGTCCAACATTCCTTCGCCAACATAGCCCAGAAATAACGGCAAATGACCGGAACCGCCACCGGTGGCAATCCCAACTTTTCCGGGAACTTTTTTGGTCGTGACCAGACAATGAAGATCATCGCCAACAAATTTCACCATATCGGGATGAGCGGCATATATCCCTTCCAACATTTCATAAATAAATTTTTCAGGGGTATTAATTATTTTTTTCATTTTTAATCCTTATTTTTAAATATTATCAAATAATATCAAAGTTCGATTTTAATCTGATCATCCTGTGAGTATTCAACAACATGGCAATCATTCATATAAGTTCGTTCGGGTAGCGCAATCAAAATGTGCGCTTTTTCCTTTTCCACCGGAAAAGGTCCCATATGCCATACACCGGTTCGCAACGCGACAAAAGTCCCCTTCGGAACCAGAAAAGCCTCAGTTAATTCCGGTACGGGTTTATTCGATTCCGGGGCTACGTAAACGAGAATATCACTGTCGATCGGAAGGATCCCTTCCTGAGCATAGTTGTGATATTCCGACTTTTCAATAATATATTCCGCAGGTTTTTCGGTTATTAACGGTGAAAAACCGACCGGAATACCGCCGGAAAACGGCATTAAAACTCTGTCCGGGAAAAAACCGTCCAAATTATATCCTTCGGGGCTCATTAAATCGTAATATTGCCCATATGGAGAAAAAGCTTCTTTGGATAATTTTTGTGCATGAATTGTTCTCATTATTTCCCCCATTCTTTTTTTATGCAAAAATTAATCTTCGCGATTCAAGTTAATCTCGCGCTTCCTTCTGAGCCGTCAAATAGGTCGCAGTGGTAACTAAAATCAATATCAACCCCCATGCAAAAGTCTTCACAAACGCATTCACTCTTAAAATATTAAAAGCGCTGGATACCAACTGCAATAGAATAATTGACATCACCACTCCCATCACCTTTCCGCGGCCTCCATTAGGGTTTACACCGCCTAAAACCACAATCAACAAGGTAAGCAATGTATAAGAGGTTCCGTAATCCGATTTTGCGGAATTATAGTGAGATGCCATCAGTATTCCGGCGAGACTACCAAAGATTCCGGATAAACAGTAAGTAAGCATCGTAATCCGAAGATTGTTTATCCCTGAAAATCGAGAAGCAATCTTATTCGTCCCCATCAAATATAGACTTTTCCCGAATACCGTGTAATAAAGTAAATAACACAGGAGAATGGCGATCAGAACAAATACGATTGCCCCGATCGGAACACCCAATAATTTACCGTTCGCGATGTTACTGAAGGTTTCTGGTAAACCGGTAATGGCGGGACCTTTGGTTATGATCAACGCTAGCCCCGAATATAACTGCAACCCGCAAAGGGTTACCAACATTGCCGGAATATCCAAAAATCCGATAATGAATCCATTAAAAAGGCCACACAGACTTCCAACCAGAACTGCTGCGACGATGCCGATTCCGATGGAAAGATTCGTCCCGCCCATTCTTAGCATAAGAACAGCGGCGACGATACCAGATAAATTTGCAATTCCGACTAAGGAAAGATCAATTCCACCGGCAATCATGGCAATCATCATTCCAAATGCCAAAATTCCATATTCCGGACATTGAATCAACATACTTTGCAGGTTGGATTTTCCGAAAAACTTCGGATGCGTCACACCCATCAGAACGAAAATCAAGACAGAGCCGATTAATAGAGCAAGAGCAATTCGATCCGCTTTTTTGAAATAATTCGTTATTTTTTGCATTTCAGCCTGCCGCCTCAAATCTTTGCGCTATTTGCGATATGCTTCGCTTTTAGCGACGTTATGGAAGTACCGACAATCATGATCAATCCGATTACAAATGTCTGAAAATGGGTGGGAACGCCCAACATGATCAAGTTATTTTTAATCAATGAAATTAGCGTGACACCCAAAATCGTGCCGAGTACTGTCCCATGTCCGCCGGTAATTCGGGTTCCTCCCATCACCACCGCAGCAATCACCATCATCTCACTGCCCATCAAGACAGAAGGATCCGCCGCCCGCATCAGGATCATATAGGTGATACCCGCGATTCCGGACAAAATTCCGGACATTATATAAACGAAGAATTGGATTGCGGTCACATTAAATCCGGCTATCCTTGCCGCCCGAATATCACCGCCCGTCGCATAAATTCCCCGTCCGAACATCGTATATTTCAAAAGAAACCACATCAACAGACAAATTCCGATGGGAATCAGAAATAGAACGGTTAATGAGTAGGTAATTCCTTCGGGGTTGGTATAGGTAAACAGGCTGACTTTATAAAGTTCATCGAGTTTCGCCGGGAGAACAGTCAAAATTTTTGCGCCGAATATTGCCAACGTTGCTCCACTGGTCATACTGCTCACTCCGAGGGTCGCAATCAATGGCGGCATCTTCACAACCGCAATCAGTACGGCGTTCAATGTGCCGAGCACCCCGCCGATAACCGCTCCCATTAAAAAGGCAAGCGGTACATTGTCAAGTCCGTTCTTCAACATAATATTACCGGTGGCAATCATCGCCAGAGAAGCAATAGCCGGGAAAGATACATCAATCCCGCCCGAAACAATGACCAACATTTCACACATGGCAAAAATTAACGTCACCAGCATTGTCCTGGCCAAATTTACCACGGTAGAAATACTATTGAAGGCATGGTTCACCGATCCGATCAGGATCGCCAATCCGGCAATAATATAAACGACGATCATTTCATTTGACGTAAGGAAATTTCTAATTTTCTGATTCATCGATTCCCTCGCTCACTGGCTGCTCATCATCGTGGCAAGCTCGGTTTCATTCACTTCCGACGGCTCGACGATTTCCGAAACCCGTCCGTTTTTCATAACCAAAATATGGTTGCAATTTTGTATCAATTCTGGAAGATCATCGGATATGACTATCACTCCGATCCCTTCCCCCGCCAGGCGACGGAGAATCTGATGAATATCATATTTGGCGCCGATATCCACACCGACCGTCGGCCCATTTAATATCAACAACGCCGGATCGGTGTTCAACCATTTCGCGATCACAATCTTTTGCGCATTTCCGCCGGATAACGTTCGAACAGAAGCCTCCGGAGAGGGAGCCACGCATCCGATTCGTTTGATCCATTCGACGGTGGCTTGATACATTGCCTGTTCATCCAACTTTCCGCGAATAAAATATTTCGAGATGGAAGCCGCAATCGTATTATCCTGAATCGATCGATCCAAAAACAATCCCTGAGTCAACCGATCTTCAGGAACATAAGCAATCTTGTGACGGACGGCATCTTCAGTTGAATTAATTTCGATCTGTTTTCCGTGCAAGAAAATTTTTCCGCTTTGAATCGGGTTAATCCCAAATAACGCATCACCGATCTGCCCGCGACCGGAATCCAACAAGCCGGTAATACCGAAAACATCTCCTCGCTTTAGTGAAAAACTCACTTCTTCGAAAGCACCTTTCCGGCCAATGTTTTCCGCCCGGAATATTTCTTCTTCAGAAGCTTTCGGTTCATAAAAAGATTCGGAAATATTTCTCCCCGTCAACTCCTTGACAAAGCGATTCCGATCATATTCATCGATCATCCCGGTGGAAATTTTTTCACCGTTTCGCAAAATGGTCAGCCGTTCGGCGATTTCAAATACTTCATCCAATTTGTGATTGACAATCATTACCGCAATACCCTTATCACGAAGTCTGCGGAGAATCGCATACAGTTTTTGAACTTCTTTAGAGGTCAATGCTGCAGTCGGCTCATCCAAAATGAGCAATTTTGCATCATTGATAATTGTTCGACAGATGGCCACCATTTGCCGGTTGGCGACGGACAGATTTTCCACCAAAACATCCGGATCCATTTTTGCACCGATCTGCTCCATGGCTTCGAGCGCAAGTTCCCTGGCGCCCTTCCAATTCATCAATTTTGCACCGGTACTAACCGCTCGGTTCATGGCGATATTTTCCGCGACGGTCAGATTCGGAAAAATGGCAAAATCCTGATAAATCACCTGAATGCCGTGTTCAATGGCGATAATGGGATTGAGATGAAGAATTCTTTCTCCTTCGATATAAATCTCACCTTTTGTCGGTTCATGCGCTCCGGAAATTACTTTTATCAGAGTGGACTTTCCCGAACCGTTTTCACCGGCAAGGCAATGAATCTCACCGCATCTGATTGTCAGATCAACGCCCTTCAAAGCCTGAACACCGCCAAATGATTTGTGAATGTCCTTCAGCTCCAGAAACGTCTCTGCCATGTGCAGCCTCCTGTCATAAAATCAATCTTCGTTCTTAACAAATACCCCATAAAAAGCTCTTTATGGGGTATTTGATTCAATCCACTAAAAGATTCCCCGAATTAATTAGAAATTATATGCCGGATCGTCAACATTGTCTTTGTTAACATCGACCCAAGCTTGACCGGTAAGAACCTTTCCGTCCAATGTAAGATTGGTATAACCTTCAATCCCCAAATCCAGACCGGATTCGATTTTTTCGCCGTCTAAGACTTTTTGAGCTAAGGCAATCATGGCTTTGCCTGCCAAAGCGGGATCCCAGAAGGAAATCATATCGATCGTGCCTTCTCGTACATATTTCCCGGAAACGGAAACTAATGAGGTACCGACAATCTTAACCTTTCCGGCTAAACCGAGTTCTTCCACCGCAAGCGCTGCACCAGCTACATCGGCCATGGCAGAGCCTTGAATGGCTGCGATATTCGGATTGGCAGTTAAAACTTCCTTAATTTTTTCATAGGAAATAGATTGGTCATCCTTGGTTTCAATCTTGTCACCGTATTGCTTCATTTTCGGGAATTTTTCTTCCTGTAAGGCTTTGGCACCATCTACCCATTGATTATGTGATGCGGAAGTTAATGAGCCGACTTCCAGAACATATTCGCCTTCACCGCCGGTCAGTTCACCGATTCGTTCCATGAAATGACGCCCATAAGCATCATTGTCAAAAGCTTCAATATC
>DCTP01000006.1 GCA_002329625.1 Leptolinea sp. UBA1437 | reverse complement strand
TCGATTTCGACCGATCCTACCGATTGTGTCGAGATCACGAATCATCTGTTTGATTTGACGATTGTATCTTATGAAATGTGGATTAACGGGAAAAAAGTTGATCTCTCGTTTTGCGGAAAAGATAATTGTTTCCCGCTCTTCTCCGAGATGGGAAGCACCGTGCGCCTTTCCGCACCGATGCCCTTGTCAGATCAAGACGATATTAAAATCGGTCTGAATACGGTTGAAATTGGACGATTATCGACAGGGAACCGTATTCCGGCACCGGAAAAACCGCAATCAAAACATAAATGGAGAGTTTTACGTCTCTTTGCAAGAGATTTCGACGAAGATTTAATGGTCGATTCACAGGCAATGATCGGCCGGCGTGAAAATCAAACGTTGGGATTCTCTTTTTTCCCTTTTGATAACCGCCAAACTTATTCATTATGGTTTAATTCCGAAAACGCGGAGCTGCAGCCGGCAGTCGTNNACAGATGACACGGCATTGAAATGTTTTTTGAAATTATGCAAAACGCTTGAAGCCTCTCCGCATATACGAATCGACCTCGACCGTTATTGCGGCAAAGAAATCACGGAAGTTGCGGAATCGGCATTCGGGTCACTCCGGTCGGAAGATTGGTGGAAGCCCGTTTGGTATTTTGATTTCTTCGTCGGGGACGGCTTTGAAGCCGGTATTTCCGCAGAAGAGACTGCAAACAAAATAAATAATCTTTCGGAACGGCTTCGTTCTCTGAATCCCAACATAAAGATAATTTTGACGGGTGCGGATCCGTCATTGGGATCGGCCGTTCGCTGGAACGAAGAGATGGTTACAAAATGTTGCCGGAAAATCGATATCTTTGGGATCCAATGGCTATTCCCGGGGGTAAAAGGATGGTTGCGTGGAAAAGGTCCGTTTGAAACAGAATCGGCCGCGGGATATTCCGCCGCGCTGGATCAGGCATTGAGAATAACGCACGGAATGCTGCAAAATGCTTCTCCGGATCAATCGATTCCGATTGCGCTGAGTTGTTGGTCCTATCTCAGAGCACCCTCGCAAAATACCGCCGATTATCGGATTAATTTTTCAAAGCAGGATTGTTTCTTTCATGCTTCTCAGCTCAACAGCATTATTCGAAATTCCGATCTTGTTTCGCTGGCGGAAAACGGTCCTCTGATTGGAAATTTAGGGTTGATACAGGTTGAAGGAGACCGAATTTGGGGATCCGCCGCATATCATTTGCAGAAACTGTATTTGGATACCCGAGAAATCGTCTTAAAAGTTGCTACGATACGGGACAAACCCATGCAGACCTATTCCTGGTCCGGTATACCCGGTCTAATCGAAGGAAGAGATATTCCTTATATTGATGTTCTTGCGACTCGTTCCGCAGACGCGAGCAACCTGACGCTGTTGGTTCTTAACCGTCACCATCGAAAACGGGCGCATGTACGGGTCAGTTTCAGGAATTTTGCGGATTTACGACCGATGGAAGCAAAAATCCTGCGCTCGGGAAAATTTTCGTTTCAGAATACCTCCTCCAAACCGGAGACTGTCTATTGTGCTTCCGTTCCGCTGGGGAAATATAAAGCAATGGACCACGTCAATTTGGATTTACCCCCCTACGGAATTGTTTCCATGACATTAACCGCTTCGAATCAATAAGTTTATAACCCCGACAACCCTCTTCGAATAATCGAGCGGATTTTTCGGTTATTCGGCGCCTTTGATGGTTCTATATTTTCAATGGATCCGGCGAATATCTGGACAACTATTGAAAAAATGGTATAAATTATTTACCTTTATATTTAACTTCCTTCAGAAGTTTGTAACGTCAATCGAATCGTTTTAGAGATAAGAGGGGATATGTTTCATAGATGGAAAGCCGTATTTTTTATATCGCTTTGCCTGATCATTGCCTGCTTGTCCTCAATGGGCCCGGCATTTTATACGGATGAATCCGAAGATTCCGATCTGATTGTCGACGGGGTATTTGAGGAGAAATTTCAGGATGATTTTTGGGATCGCGGTTGGCAGAAATTAATCCTCTTCGGAAATCCGGAGGGAAATTACTATAGTTTGAATCGAAAACGATTATCGTTGGAGCTTCCATCCACACAAACCGCTGTGGTACTTACCAATCCGAACGTGAGTTTTTCCGATGTACTGGTGGAAGCCACTTTTGAAAATATTCTTTCCAATGTAGCCTCCTATGCCGTAATTTGTCGATATTCGGAAGATGGATGGTATGAATTACGCGTGAATGTCTCTGGCCCGGAAGCCGGTTCATATAAATTATTGAAATATGATTTTTATCGAAAAGAACAATATAAAAATCCATACGTTTTATTACATAAGGGCATGGACCGTATTTTTTCGGTGGATATTAAACTGGGCTTGAATGTAAAAAACAAATTGGGATTACTTTGCGAAGGGGATGAAATAAAAGCATATATTAATGACAAGGAACAATTCCCGATTAAAAACGGCAAAATTACCGATGATCAATTTGAGGAAGGGTCGGTCGGCTTTTCAGCTCAAACCTATGGCGAAGGATTGGCGAAGATTGACATTGTAAAATTTTCCGCGAAGGAAGTTCAGTAAGATCTTCCGTTAAGTTACACATAAGATACACAAAAAAGAGCACAATATTTTTGTGCTCTTTTTTTAAGAAAACACTTTATCAAATCATATATAGCGCTTTTATAGAAATAAACCGTTCCTCGAAAGCGAAAAGCCTTTTATTCCAGTTCGCCGAAAGGACGGTATTTATTCATGTTTCAAGCGGCTGATCGTCGATTATGCCAATTTACTGATATAATCTAAAAGCTACGGAAGGAACAAGTTCTTTCAAGCATAAAAGAGACTGAATACAGAAGGATTTTTTTATGATCGATGTAAATGAATTACGAAAAGGTGTCACCTTTGAAATGGACGGCGAATTACTGAAGGTTCTGGACTATGAACACAACAAGTCAGGTCGGGGAAATGCAAGCATTCGGGTAAAAGCTCGTAATCTGCGCACCGGCGCCACTTATGAAAGAACGTTCTCTTCAGGGAACCGGGTTCAGGATGTACAGCTTGATTTTGAAACCGTTCAATTTCTTTATGCGGATTCCGATTACTTTCATTTTATGAACATCGAGACTTATGAACAACCTGAAGTTCGGGCGGAAATTATGAAGGACGCGGCTCCTTACTTAAAAGAAGGAACCGAAGTCAAACTGACCCTCTACCAAAATGAGATTATTGATTATGAACTGCCGATGAGCGTGGATCTGAAGGTGATTCAGGCGGATGTCGCCGTTCGCGGGGATACCGCCACTGGTGTCAGTAAACAGGTAACCGTCGAAACCGGTGCGCGAATCAGCGTTCCTAATTTTATCAATGAAGGGGATACGATCCGCGTGAACACCAGTACCGGTGAGTATCTGACAAGAGTGTAAGATATTTCGAGAAATTCAAGAAAAAAGCCATCGACGGATCGATGGCTTTTTTTTATTCTTTGATCGGCTTCAGGCAAGAAACCGCTTGGGGGTCTTGTCCGTCAGTTTTTCAAACCACGCTACCGGGTCTTTCGCTTTGCTTAAGACAATCATGGCAGCGATGATATAGGGCTTATAACTGGCTTCTTTATAAAGAGGAGTCCGATAACGATCAAACACCGAACTTTCCACTTCACCTTCCTTGCAGCTCACTCCGGAAATATCAGCCGGCAGACAGTGCATATATAAGGCATTTCCGTTGGCGGTAGTCTTCATCAGACTTTCCGTACATTCCCAATCCTTATGCTCGGCATTTTGTGCCAACAGTTCTTTTTCCAGCGCTTTGATTCCGTCAAAATCACCTTGCCCGTACAGCTCGGTGCGTTTTTCCATCGCATTGAAAGGTGCCCAGCTCTTCGGATAGACGATATCCGCATTTTCGAAAGCTTCCGCCATCGAATTGGTCACTTTAAAGCTGCCCCCGCTCGCTTTGGCATTTTTCTTCGCAACCTCTTCCACTTCGGGCATTACTTCATAACCCTGCGGATGAGCCAGAACGACTTCCATGCCGAAACGGGTCATTAAACCGATAATTCCCTGAGGAACCGAAAGCGGCTTCCCGTAGCTCGGTGAATAAGCCCAAGACATGGCAATTTTCTTTCCCTTTAAATTTTCGACTCCTCCGAAAGTATTAATAATATGTAACATATCCGACATACTTTGAGTCGGATGATCGATATCGCACTGCAAATTGACCAACGTCGGCCGTTGTTCCAAAATACCATCTTTATATCCCTGCTCGACAGCCTTGCTGACTTCACGCATATAGGCATTTCCCTTGCCGATATACATGTCATCCCGGATCCCGATCACGTCAGCCATAAAGGAAATCATATTGGCTGTTTCCCGCACCGTTTCTCCATGAGCGACCTGCGATTTTCCTTCATCTAAATCCTGAACTTCAAGTCCCAGTAAATTTGCGGCGCTGGCATAACTGAAACGGGTACGGGTGGAGTTGTCACGGAATAAAGAAACGGCCAATCCACTGTCAAATAATCGGGGGGAGATATTATTTTCGCGTATGTCACGCAAAATATCCGCAACTTTAAAGGTTGCCGCAATTTCATCATCCGATTTTTCCCATGTCAGCAAAAAATCTTCGTTATACATCTTGTGGAAATCAAGCTTTTTCAGCTCTTCCAGTAATTTCTTTGACTTTTTCATTGATAATTATCCTCCGAGTAACAAATACTCAAAATTTTATTTTGCATACTTATTGACGTATAGCTTCGGTACCGCCGCATACATTGCCGCCGCCTGAACCAAATGACTGGTCCAAGTTTTTTCATTCGGCGCATGAGCTTCCTCTTCCGCCCCCGGGCCAAATCCGATACAGGGAATGCCGTAACGTCCCATAATGGCGACACCGTTCGTCGAAAACGTCCACTTATCGACTACCGGTTCTTTCTCATATAATCCTTCATAAGCCTCTACCAGAGTTTTGGTAGTCGGATGGTCTTCGGGAATCACCCACGTCGGAAAATAACATTCGGTCGGATAGGTCAAACCGGTCCAAGACGGCCGTTCATAAGTATATAATGAAACTTCCGCATCAGCCATTTTTACACCCGGAAGATTTCGAACTTCTTGGAGTGCACCTTCCCAAGTTTCCCCATTCGTCAACCTGCGATCAAGAGAAATGGTACAACCATCCGCAACTGCGCAACGTGAAGGGGTCGTGCAAAAGATTTCGGAAATCGTAACCGTCCCTTTTCCCAAGAAGGGATCATAGTGTAAATTCTCATTGAGTGCTCGGACTTCTTCGATAATCTGAGCCATTTTATAGATCGCATTATCACCGCGTTCGGGTGCGGAACCGTGACAGCTAATACCATGGGTATGAACTTTTATTTCCATTCGACCGCGATGTCCCCGATAAATTCGCAGTGATGTCGGTTCGGTAATCAGAACAAATTCCGGTCTGATTTTATCTTCATTGATAATATATTGCCAACATAAACCGTCGCAATCTTCTTCCTGCACAGACCCGACGACGAGCAACGTGTAATCATCTTCCAAACCGAGGTCTTTGATGATTTTTCCCGCATAAACCATGGAAACCATCCCACCCTCTTGATCCGATCCGCCGCGTCCATAAATCGCATCGCCGATCACTTTCGGTTCATACGGACCGGTCACCGTCCAATTTTTTATTTCGCCGACTCCGACATTATCAATATGGGCATCCATCGCAATTAAATGGCTGCCGTGACCGATGTAGCCCAGAATGTTTCCCATTGGGTCGATTTCGATTTTATCGAAGCCGACTTTTTCCATTTCCTCTTTAATCCGATAAATCACCCCTTTTTCATTGCAGGATTCACTCGGAATGGCAATCAAGTCACACATGAATTTCGTCATGTCATCAGCGTAGCTCTCAGCTTTAGCCTTGATCGCTTTGTAATCTATATTCATTTTCTCCTCCAAAATATATTCAATAAGTGGCCGAAACCAAAATTAACCATAAAAAATACAGACGGAATTTAATTGTCTTACAATTAAACACAAACTTTAGGATATTTTACACTATGGTTGAAAATTAACGGTTATTTTTTGTCAATTTCTTGTACTTTTATTTGTATGACAAATTACGCCGAATCGTTTTCTGCCTTTTTTCCTGAAATTCCAGGGTCCCGCTTTCACCATTTTTCAGAAAAAAAGAAGCATTTCATTATAATAAAATTTGAAAGAAATTTATTAACATAATCAATTAATGGGAACATTGCATTAGCATTGTATAATTCCGATAGTGATTAAGGGAGGATTTATTCGTGAAACAACGAGGACAAACAAATATCGTTTACTTGCTATTACTGGTAGGAATTATATCTCTACTGTTATATTCATTTACAGGGAATCGCTCTGCTAATAATGTTATTTCCATCAATCAATTGGCTAATCAGATTAAACAAGGCAATATTGCCAAAATCGAATCCAATTCGACAACCGTTAATATTCTTTATAAAGATCGCTCGGTGGCAAAGGCCGTAATCGAGCCCAATTCTTCTTTGTTGGAACAGTTGACCTTATTAGGCGTAACTCCGGAAGAACTTTCATCGGACAACATTGAAATTTCCATCGTCGAAGAATCGAGCTGGGTTGGAATTTTATCCATTCTCAGTTATTTCTTGCCTGTCATATTTTTGGCATTGGCTATGTTCTTTATCTTCCGACAAACGCAAAGCGGAAACAATTCCGCTCTATCATTTGGAAAGTCGCGGGCAAAAATGTTCGAAGGGGATCATCCGACAGTAACTTTTGCGGATGTCGCCGGTGTCGATGAATCCAAGGAGGAACTTCAGGAAATTGTCGAATTTTTGAAGGAACCGCAAAAATTTACTCGGCTGGGAGCGCGAATTCCGAAGGGCGTTTTATTGGTCGGTTCACCCGGGACCGGAAAAACATTGCTGGCAAAAGCGGTTTCCGGCGAAGCCGGTGTACCCTTCTTTTCCATCAGCGGCTCCGAATTTGTTGAAATGTTCGTTGGCGTCGGCGCTAGTCGTGTCCGCGATCTGTTTGACCAGGCAAAGAAAAATAGCCCCTGCATCATCTTCATCGATGAAATCGATGCGGTCGGTCGGCAACGCGGAGCCGGATTAGGCGGCAGCCATGACGAACGGGAACAGACATTGAACCAGATGCTGGTCGAAATGGACGGCTTTGAGACGGACACCAACGTGATTATCATTGCGGCGACCAACCGACCCGATATTTTGGATCCGGCATTGCTTCGGCCCGGTCGTTTCGACCGGCAGGTAGTTTTGGATCGCCCGGATGTCATCGGACGAGAAGCGATTTTGAAAGTTCATTCCAAAGGGAAACCGTTGGATAAAGATGTCGATCTGAATGCTTTGGCGCGCGCCACACCGGGATTTGTCGGCGCCGATCTTGAAAACCTGATGAATGAAGCGGCAATTTTAGCAGCTAAAAGAAACAAGAACAGCATCGGGAATGCGGAAATGGAAGAAGCGGTGGAACGGGTTATCGCCGGACCGCAAAAGAAAAGCCGAATTCTTACCGAAAAGGAAAAAAGAATTATTGCTTACCATGAGGCAGGCCATGCGATTATTATGAATGTCATTCCGGAATGTGATCCGGTTCATAAGGTGACAATCATCGGAAGAGGTTCCGCCGGCGGTTACACCATGCATCTTCCGACGGAGGACCTGGTTCTGATGTCGAAAAAGCAGATCGAAGCCGAAATGGTCAGTCTGCTTGGCGGGCGTGCAGCAGAGGAATTGATGTTTGATGATATTACATCCGGCGCTTCCAGTGACATCGAGCGTGTCACCGAGCTGGCAAGAAGTATGGTGACTCGCTTGGGAATGAGCGAGGTTATGGGACCGATCGTTTACGGCAAAAAAGAGGAAATGATCTTTTTGGGACGGGAGATCTCGGAACAAAGGGATTATTCCGAAGCAGTTGCCGAGGATATCGATGCGGAAGTACGTAAGATTGTCAACAGCGCTTTTGAAAAAGCAAAAGCACTGTTGGTTGAATATCGCGAATATTTGGATAAAATTGCGAACAAGTTGATTGAGGTGGAAACGTTGACGAAAGATGAATTCGAAGCAATATTTCCGCCTCCGAACGGAAAAGTGTCCGCAACACCGAATTATCTGGAACAAAAGCAAGCGGTTTAAAATATTCCGGAATCTGAGAACAAAAAAGCGCCGATCGATCGGCGCTTTTTTGTTCTGCTTCTTGGGATCTTCATCTTATAAAAAAACCACTTCTTCCCGTGGCTCATTATTCGATCCCCCGGAAATTCCATTAGGGAGGAACAACATTTCGCAGGGCTTCCCTCTCAAACCACCCTCCTTCCCGGCTTGCCA
>DCTP01000092.1 GCA_002329625.1 Leptolinea sp. UBA1437 | reverse complement strand
ATCAGAGATGAATCAATTATCGAAAAGGCGGAGATTATTCGAGAAAAAGGAACAAATCGCAGCAAATTCTGGCGCGGTCAGGTAGATAAATATACTTGGGTGGACAAAGGGTCTTCCTTTTTACCCAGCGAGCTCAATGCAGCCTATCTTTATCCCCAATTATTGAATGCCGAAAAAATAAATCAAAATCGATTGAGAAGCTGGAATGAATATTATGAACAATTAAAACCGCTTGCCGATGCCGGATTTATAGAACTTCCTTCGATACCGCACGAATGCATTCATAATGCTCACCTTTTTTACATAAAAACGAATAGTTTATCAGAAAGAACAAAGTTAATTCAATATTTGAAAGAATCAAATATTGAAACTGTTTTTCATTATATTCCGCTGCACAGTTCACCCGCCGGAAAGCGATTTGGTCGTTTCCAAGGAGAAGACCGATTTACGACTTCGATCAGTGAACGTTTACTCCGATTGCCTATGTATTACGGACTGTCTTCAGAAGATATTGCGATTGTTACACAATCTATCATGTCTTTTTATCGTTTTAATCGTAATTAAACTGAGATGAAATTAGCGGTATTGCAATCCAATTATTTGCCATGGAAAGGCTATTTTGATATTATCCATGATGTAGATTTATTCTTGTTTTATGATGAAGTTCAGTATACTAAAAATGATTGGCGTAACCGCAATAAAATTTATACAGCCACCGGATTGAAATGGATGACCGTTCCGGTATATGGGACAACCGAAAAGCGTATTGATGAAATTGAAATTGTTCGGGGACGATGGCAAATGCAGCATTACCAATCGATCCTGACGAATTACGCAAAGGCACCGTATTTTCGACAATATCGGGATTTTTTGGATTTTGTTTATTTAGATACGGTTTGGAATAGTTTATCCGAATTAAACCAATTCCTTATTCGGAAAATTGCGACAGATTTTTTACATATTTCAACAAAACTGGATCAGAGCAATTCATATCCATCCGCCGGCAGCGGTCACCAAAAGCTTTTATCTTTAGTAAAAAATACCGGTGCGAATTCTTATGAATCCGGTCCAGCTGCCCGATCCTATATTATCAGCTCAGATTATCGGGAAGCCGGAATAGAACTGATTTGGAAAGATTATTCGGGATACCCGCAGTATCAACAACTGCATGACCCTTTTCAGCATCAGGTTTCCATCTTGGATGTGCTTTTTAATACAGGCCCGGACGCTCCCTATTTTATTTGGGGATGGCGGGAGGAAGTGGAAAATTAATTGTATTCTGTCGGGTCGATAAAAACCGGTTCGGCATTGTTGAAGATATACTTTTTTCTTTCCGCTAATTCATCCTGATAAATAATAGCGGAGAGGATGGAAAGAAAAGTGCCGTGTGAAACGATTAAAACTGTCTCATTTGGATGTTTTTGTAAAATATCATTGTAAAAACTATTTGCCCGTTCATAAACATCCAGCAAAGATTCGCCCTGGGGGAATTTGAAATTCAAAGAATCCCTCTTTTTGTTTATTTCATTTGAATCGGTAGGATTCATCAAATCCTTTTGATAAGGTTTCCCTTCGTATTCGCCAAAACTTCTTTCGCGAATTCTTTTATCAATCATAAGGGGAACCGACGGATGGTATCGCAAAACTGTTTTCGCTGTTTCAACCGCCCGCTGCAGATCGCTGCAATAGGCAATATCGATTGGGACATTTTTTAAGGTTTCAGCAGCTTCTTCGGCTTGTCGTTTGCCGGTATCATTCAGAGGGACATCTTCCTGACCTTGATAAAGTCTTTGAATATTCCAGTCCGTTTGTCCATGCCGTAATAAAATGAATTTTGTCATTTGTTCTGATCATTCCTGTTTCATTGTAAAAAATATGCCGAAGAGGGGATAAAAAATCGATCCTGCCGAAGAATGGGTGGGTCAAGATAGTAGCCGCAAAATACAACGTATCCGGTACAATCCTTTACGAGCGGAAGCGGTGAAAAAATCAATGCATCTTTCCAATCGGATAAATCAATGCCACGAATAATCGCCGTAGGCTGATCAATTCGGTCGGTAAAGTCGAACATCTCAACCGAAGCGGTATCATGAAAATGTTGGCGAACAAACGGCAGCCTGAAATAGGGATAGTGTTCTTGTTGAAGCTCGGATTTGTTTTCCATATAAAAATAGCTGCCCTGATCAATTTTTGTAAAAAGCGTTGTTTCACCTTCCTTACAAGATATTTCAGGTTTGGCAGGCGTTTGTAAAGGTCGCGTACTGATTAATTCCGGCGCAATCAAAGCGATGAGGATAAAAAATCCGGACAGAGCCATAGCCAGTGAAGTTNNCCGGACAGAGTCAAAGCAAGTGAAGTCGAACCGATTACCGAGGTGCTTTCCGACTCCCTTTTTAAATTCTTCCATGCAAATCGATTGATGACATACTGCGGGAAAATACCAATGATCAAGCCGGGGACCCAAATCGTTGCGGCATGATATCTCATTCGAAAGGTAGTATAAGGCGCAACCACAAATTGCGATAATATCAAGCCCAGAACCATGGCAATCAGAAATGAAGCGAATGGCTGTTTTCTCTGCCGAAATATTAAAAATATTCCGATCGACCACAATAACATTAATCCCATTCGTATCAAATCAATCAATATTTTATTTTCGGTACCATCAAAGTAAGAAAATGAGCCACGTTTCGCATCGAACAGAAGTGTATTCCAAATTGCATTAAATGAGAGCCCGATATTTTCGGGATGTTCCTTCAATACATTCGAACAAAGTCCGAAAACGTCTTTATAGATATTCTTGGATTTGTTTAATTCATTAATTTCCGGAAGTCCCATCACATAATAGGAATCTTTCCCTCCGAGGCATAATCCATAAATGATTTGTGCCGCCTGAAGGTTGGGTACTTTATCGGATCGATAGACCCGGTTTACATTCCATTGATTTATGACGAATCCGCTTAATAATGCTATGAAAGCGACGGTCGCATAAATTATCCGACGATGATAACCTTTCAGAAAAATAAAAAAATACCAAAGCCCTATGAGTGGAATTGTAAACATGGGACCTGGGCGGGCGTTCATAGCCAATGAAAAAAGGCAAAACCCGAGAAGAATCTGTCCGTTTTGTTTCTTGAAAATTCCGTTCAATAAAAAATAACAGGCGAGCAACCCTATGATAAATGCATAAGGTTCCGTCATATAAATACCTAAAAACTTTCTTATAAAAAAGAATGCATTCGTGAAAAAGAACGCCGCGGAAACAGGTCCGATATGAATGCCGATTAATCGAAAATTAATCAGCATTACGAAAGCCGATAAAACGGCTAAACCGCTCATCAGGATAATAAAATTATTATTTGATATGTATAGGATGAAACTGTAAAAAGAAACAGAAAGGGGACGAACAGCTGTCGATTGTCCCATGGTTTGACCATAAAGGAATCGTAAGGTATTCAGATGATGAGTAAAGGCATCCGACCAGGGTATTGAACTGCCGAATATGTATTGATCCGAAATGCCAGAATTCCACAGACCCGATAAAGGCAGAAGACAAACGGTAAATAGGACCGCATAACATACCGCTTGCCAGACGGCGGATTTCTGAATCGATGGGAGTAAAGCCAATAAAAATATCAAAGGTAGAATATAGATTTCTTGCCTAAAAATCAGCCCGATCTGACGCGGAATCGGTTTGAAAAGGATTACCCAAACAGCAGCAATCGCTAAGATTAAGAACAACGGAACCGCTATGAATTTCTCTTTCTTCATGGTTTAACTTTCAGTTATTGTCGCTAATTACTTATTGCAGGCTGGGATCTTTTTCCGGATTTAATATACGTTTCAGAAAAGCACGAGTTCGATCATTTTCGGGATCCGAAAAGATTTTTTCCGGTGATGAATCTTCAACGATCACACCGTCATCCATGAAAATTACCCGACTGGAAACATCTTTTGCAAAATTCATTTCATGGGTAACAATCAGCATTGTCAATCCAGAAATTGCCAAATCACGAATTACATTGAGCACTTCCCCGACCATTTCAGGATCGAGCGCACTCGTAGGTTCATCGAATAAAAGAACTTCTGGATCCATTGCCAAAGCACGAGCGATTGCCACGCGTTGTTTTTGTCCGCCGGATATTTGTTTGGGTTTTGCGTCAATATATTGCGCCATACCGACGGAGGCTAAAATTCTCAATGCTTTTTCTTCGGCGGTTTTTCGATCAATTTTACTGACACTCATTTGGCCGACAACACAGTTTTCAAGAACCGTCAGATTATTAAATAAATTAAAGGTTTGGAAAACCATTCCGACTTTCGAACGATATTCGGAGAGCGAAAAACCTTTGGATTGGATATCTTTGCCATGAAATGAGATTGTGCCCGAAGTGGGTTTTTCCAGCAAATTAATACAACGGAGCAAGGTGGATTTTCCCGAACCG
>DCTP01000056.1:33565-38684 GCA_002329625.1 Leptolinea sp. UBA1437 | reverse complement strand
AGGATAACGCATCCAAAGGACTGTTTATTTTGACTTCCTTTTCACGAATAAATATTTTGCCTCTGGTAGGTCGTAATAATCCGTAAAGCATATTCATTAGGGTGGTTTTCCCAGCCCCGTTTTCTCCGACGATACACTTGATTTCATTTTCTTCCACGGAGATATTGATATGATCATTCGCGACAAAATCGCCAAATTTTTTTGTCAAATTTTCGGTTCGAATTATGCTCATTCTTTCACTTTGTATTCATATAAATCATATGGGACGATTTTTCTTTCCAAAAGGGTGCCCAAAGATATTTGGGCACTCTTTTGTCTCGCAATTTTTCTTCGGAGGAAAAATTATTTGATCACAACATTCGGGCAGGAAGCGGGGTCAAACTTTTCGCCGATCGCCGCATTAACAACCTTGATATCGCTACCGATCTTTGCGGAAATGTCACTGACCTGCTGTTTAATCTCAGCCCATTTAGCTGCAGCGGCATCCGTCTTTTGAATATGTTCACCAATGACAGACAAGTCCGTAATACCCGTTGCGCCGGAGCTCAAAGAATAGGTCTGCAAATTTCCCATACTTGAAAGCGTTCCGTCCTTCAGAGCTTTCGAAATGGTATAAACCGGCACTTTTGTATTTTTCAGAACACTGGTCAGAACATAACCCGGCTGCTGATTATCCTTGTTTGCATCCACCTGGATCGCCAATTTCCCGACTTCCTTGGCTTTTGAAGTAATTCCATCACCGACATTACCGGCGCATCCGAAAACAACATTCGCGCCATTGTCATAATAGGTACCGGCTACCGTACTGCCGGTCGCGGGATCACTAAATCCGGCATCATATTTGGCATAATAATCGTATTTCACACCTAATTGTTGAGCCACATAATTGATGCCTTGGATAAAACCATAGGAGAAAACGGTAATTCCGTTTGAATTGGTTCCGCCGATAAAGCCGATGGCACGCGCTTTGGCGGGATCGGTGAAATGATATCCTTCCCCGAATAAAACAGCATTATTTTCGTTGACTAAAACACTCAATGCACCGGCAACAAAGGAAGCTTCATGCACATCGAATAGGACGGAAATGACATTTTTATGAATGACATTCCCATTTTCATCGACATTCGGGTTATCGTTGAAAACAACGAAAGTGGTATCCGGATATTGTTCGGCAATAGGCTTGTTGCCTCCGACGCCTTTAATCAAGGCTTCAAAATCATATTCCAGAGAAAAAATCAGATTATAGCCGTCTTCTGCCAATGTTTCCAGAGCCGCCGGGACATCACTGGTTGCATCAATCACTTTGTAATCAATGCCTAATTCTTCACTGACCTGTTTCGCACCTTCAATCGCAGACTGGTTATAACCGTTGTCATTCTGGCCTGCCGCAGAACAGACAATTCCTATTTTCAGATCCGATGCGGAAACCGCACCCGTCATCGCAAACATAGCGATGAGAACCAAAGACACAAACACCCACAATTTTTTCTTCATGCCAATCTCCTTATAATAAAATGATGATGGATTGCTTATTCACCTCTTTTGTCCAAGCCATCATATTTTTTCCGACTTCAGTCAAAATCTTTCGGAAAATCTCCGAATTCGCATCAATTTTCCGATACCTGATGAATATAAAATTTAAACTTATCGCTGCGATAATGGCAACGGAAAGTCTCCACCGGCTGCTCAATACCCCCCACTTTACCGTATGTAGTACAGGTAAACAATAGAATCGGAATATCCGGCGTAATTCCCAATAACCGTGCCGTTTCCTCATCCGAAAGAACCGCTTCGATACTCCGATCGGCGCTGGTCAGTTCTATGTGATAATCATTTTGTAAAACTTCATAAAGTGATGCTTCAGAAAAATCGAATTTTTCTATTCCGCGAACCAAACGATACGGCAGCCAAGTTTTGGTCAAATTGATCGGTTCATCATCCGCAAAATAAACTCTTTCAAGGAAATAAACCTTCTCGCCTTCCGGAAGATGCAAAAGGTGTTGGCGCTTTTTCTCAGCCACCTCGATACCACTGGCGATAATTCGCCGGCTGGGTTTCATTCCCAATTTAATAATGTCTTGAGTACAGCTGGTCAGTGAAAGCAGATTCTGAGAATATCGACCATTCTTAATATAGGTCCCTTTCCCTTGGATGGTATAAAGGTAGCCTTCATTTACCAACTCATTGATTGCCCGGCGAACAGTAATCCGACTCACATCGAATTGTGACATCAATTCGCGCTCGCTGGGGATCGGTTCGTCTTGTTTGAATTCTTCTCGATCGATGCGGTCGATCAGTTCTTTTTTGAGCAGATAGTATTTTGGAAGTTTATCGATATCCATGAAAACCTTTCACTCGTTATCTCATTATGTTATTATGTTGTTATAACCAGTTAAAATGATTATATCGAATCCGAGAAAGCCCGTCAGTGAAAAACATCACTAGTTTTTTATGACAATTTTTCAGATTTCTTTTAAAAATATATCAACAGAGGCAAGAAGATTTCTTCAAGAGAAGATTCGTACGGCAGCAATCCGTTTACGCAAATCTAAACCAACTGAGTAGCGTATTTAATAACCGATACCGTCGATCACCGGCATCATCTAACCGAGTTACCAATTTTGTAATCTGTGAAATTATTTGTCAAATTAGGAATTAGTGGGCCCAGTAGGATTCGAACCTACGACCAAGAGGTTATGAGCCCCCTGCTCTGCCGCTGAGCTATGGGCCCTGCAACTTTCCATATTATAATAGAAGTTCGATCAAATTGGAATAATCACCTGTCATTTTGTGGGGATTCTCATTCCGAGACAGATAAATCGTATGAATAAGGATATCGGTAATAATTGCGGGAGAGTTATATGAAAAAAATATTGATCAAAAATGCTGTGATTTATACTCCGACCGCGAACGGGTTTAACGGTTGGGTGATTATCGAAGACAAGAAAATTTTAAGCATTCAAAGAGGCAGTCCTATTCCGGAAACCGAACAAGCCATGGATCAAGTGATCGATGCGGAAGGGAAAGCATTGTTACCTGGCTTTATTGATGTGCATACCCACGGCGGTTTAGGTTTCTGTACGATGGATGCCGATCAGGAACGACTGAAAGCGATCGCACGTCGCAATGCAGAGCACGGCGTGACCAGCTTCCTACCGACTACCCTGACCGATACCAAAGAAGCCACAATCCGTGCAATCGAAGCTGTCACTGCTCGAATCAATATCCGTGACGGTGGGGCAAAAACTGCGGGAATCCATCTGGAAGGACCGTATTTTAATCCCGTAAAAGCGGGTGCGCAAGATCCGGATAATATTCGGCGTGCGGATAAAAATGAAATTCGCGACTTCCTTAAAGCAGGCAAGATCCGATTGATTGCTATGGCACCGGAATACCCCGAAAACCTTGCCGCGGGTGATTTGTTTGCCGCGGAAGGCATCACCGTATCCGCCGGTCATACCAATGCTTCTTATGATGATCTGGTTAAAGCGGCGGAGCATGGATTTTCGGAAATCACACATTTATACAANNGCATATACCTGTGAATTGATTTGTGACAATGTCCATTCCCATCCCGCAACCCACCGCCTCGCTTGGAAAGCAAAGGGCTCGGAAAAAATTATTTTGATTACCGACTGCATTCGACCGTCCGGCCTCCCGGACGGAACTTATCCTTTCACGGATAAAGAAATGGTGACGGTTTCCGAACATGGGACCAATTTACGGCTGAAAAACGGCAGTCTGGCGGGCAGCGCCTTGACGATGGATCGTGCCCTTTTCAATTTTATGAACAATACCGGTACCACGTTGGATGAAATCTGGCGCTGCAGTAGTCTAAACGCTGCCATCCAAATCGGTATTTCCGCGGAAACCGGCAGTATCGAAAAAGGAAAATTAGCGGATTTGATTTTATTGGATGACGCTTGTCAGGTAAGAATGACCATGATTGAAGGAGAGATCGTTTATCAATAGGCATTTTATGGAAGACTCTTTTGAAATATTGAAGAATAAGATCGAAAAAAACGAAGCCCGAATGGCTGTGGTCGGGCTGGGGTATGTCGGGCTGCCTTTGGCAACCGTTTTTGCGGAAGCTGGTTATCCCGTAACCGGTATCGATTTGGATCCGATCAAAACAGAGAAGGTTAATCGGGGCGAAAGCTATATTCCGGATATCGAGACAGCCAGAATTCGGAAACTGCGGGAAAAGAAGCTGCTTCAAGCCACAAACGATTTCAGTGTGCTGAAAGATATCGATCTCGTCAGTATTTGCGTCCCCACGCCGTTGCGAAAAACAGGGGATCCGGATTTATCTTTTATCATCAGCGCCGCCGAAAAAATCGCCCCGTTTCTGCATCGCGGAATAGCCGTCGCGTTTGAATCCAGTACCTACCCTGGTACTACTCGCGAACTGGTCTTACCGAAATTGACGGTTGACAACTCCCTCCGGGTGGGGGAAGACTTTTTCCTGATTTTTTCACCGGAACGAATCGATCCCGGGCGAAAGGATTGGACAACGAAAAACACCCCCAAAATCGTCGGGGGAATCAGTGAAAAATGTACAGAAATCGCGGTCCGTTGGTATGAAAGAGCGTTAGATACGATCATACCCGTATCCTCTCCGGAAGTGGCGGAAATGGCAAAGTTGCTTGAAAACACATTTCGGATGATCAATATCGGAATGGTCAACGAATTGGCTATGATGTGTAACCGACTCAACGTCGATGTCTGGGAAGTGATTGAAGCCGCCGCAACAAAACCGTTCGGATTTATGAAATTCACTCCCGGACCCGGCTTGGGGGGACATTGTATTCCAGTGGACCCGCATTACCTTTCTTGGAAGTTGAAATCCCTCCATTACACCGCGCGGTTTATCGATCTTGCCTCGGAAATCAACACCAATATGCCGCGTTACACCGTCCAACTCATCCAGGATGCCTTAAACTTGCAAAAGAAGAGCTTGAACGGCTCTCAAGTATTGGTTTTGGGAGCGGCTTACAAACCGGACATTGACGATATGCGGGAAAGCCCGTCTTTAGATGTAATGCATCTCCTTATGCAGAAAAACGCCGTCGTTCATTATCACGATCCTTATATCCCGACGTTGAGATTGGATGATACG
>DCTP01000056.1:8616-33539 GCA_002329625.1 Leptolinea sp. UBA1437 | reverse complement strand
TTACTGGAGAAAAGCCGGTTGATCGTCGATACCCGCAACGCGCTCGGAAATGCCGGAAAAAATAACCCCAAAGTTGTCAGGTTATAAAAATGGACCATATTTTCGTGACAGGCGCCGCGGGATTTATCGGTGCGCGAATTTGCGAAATATTGAGCGAAGAGGGCATTCAAGTTACCGGAATCGATAATTTCAGTCCTACTTATGATATTGCGTTAAAGAACTATCGTCTGAATAAACTTCGACAGCTGCCTGAATTTTCCTTTTATCCCGGGGATATCACGGATTTTGACTTACTGACACAGATTTTCGAAAAGAACAAATTTGATGCGGTTATTAATATTGCCGGGATTCCGGGAGTGAGGCTGAGTGTCGAAAACCCATGGTTGTTTCTGGAAGCGAATACCAAAGGCGCTTTAAATCTCCTTGAATCCTGCCGCCGCTATGATGTAGAAAAATTTATTCAAGCCTCCACATCCAGTGTCTACGGAAAGGATGCGCCTTTCCCCACACCCGAAACAGCCGATTCAAGCCATCCGCTCCAACCGTATTCTTCCAGCAAGAAAGGGGCGGAAACCATGGCTTATGCATACCATTATCTTTACGGACTGGATGTTACCATCACACGCTTCTTTACTGTCTATGGGCCTGCGGGACGTCCGGACATGGCTATTTTCCGATTTATCAAGTGGATTTCGGAAGGAACGCCTCTTAAAGTTAACGGAGACGGTACCCAAACCCGCGGTTTTACTTATATCGATGATATTGCTCAAGGAACAATTTTGGCATTAAAAAAAGTCGGATACGAAATCGTCAATCTAGGTGGGCATGAATCGATTTCGATCAACGATCTGATTCATCGATTAGAAACCATAATCGGCAAGAAAGCGATCATCGATTATCGACCGATCTTCAAAGCGGACATGCTTGCCAATCTGGCGGATGTGACGAAAGCTCGGACATTGCTAAATTGGAATCCGCGAATCAATCTGGATGAAGGATTGCAACAAACGGTCGCCTGGCACCGGCAGGAACAAAGCTGGTTGCAAAATATCAAAATCGATTGACTTTATGATCAAAAAAATACGGGGATGGTTTTCGGATTACGTTTTTAAACGAGTTGTGCGGAACTCCGTTTACCTGATTACCAGCAACCTGATCAGCGTTTTTCTGACAATCTATATCACCCGATTGTTGGGTGTTTACAATTATGGTGTCCTCGGAGTCATTACCAGTTATGTAACCAACGTCAATCGGTTTTTCTCCTTCCGCATGAACGAGATGATTGTTCGCTATGTCAGTGAACCATATGAAAAAATGGATCGGGATCAAGCGGGAGCGTTGATCAAATTCGGCGCTTTGATTGAAACTTGTACTTCGATATTCGCTTTTCTTTTTCTGCTTGTGACAGCGCAATGGGGTGCCCGTATTTTTCTAAATGATCTCACATTAGTCCAACCGGTCCTTATTTACGGAATTACCATCTTGACCGGTTTTGCGATGGAGACAGCCAATGGTGTTTTACGGGTCATCAATCGCTACCGGGCGATAGCGATTATTAGCCTGGTTCAAAATATTTTGGTAGCCGTTCTGGTTCTTTTAGCCGCAAAATTAAATTACGGTTTAAATGCCATCCTACTTGCGTATCTGATCGGAAAAGTCATCCTCGGGATTGTTCCGGTTATCTTGGTGTTAATCTGGCTGCCGAAATTTATCGGACGTGGCTGGTGGAAAGCTCCAATAAACCTAATTCGGGATAAAAAAGAAATCCTGCGTTTTACCCTTTCCACCAATATCAGCAGCACCATAAACCTTTTCGCAAGAGACGGAGAGATATTATGGGTCAGTGCATTCTTGAGCCCGCTATATGCCGGATATTATAAAACGGCGATGACGGTAATCAATATGATACTGACACCCATCACACCGTTTATCGATACAACCTACCCCGAAATGATGCGGGCTATCGTCAATAATCGATGGAATCGCCTGAAACAACTGATCCGAAAGGTGACAGCCATCTCAACGACATGGACGGTCGGAGTCGGTCTGATATTAATCCTGTTCGGGAAACAGTTACTCTACAGCGAATTGAACTTTTTCGGTTGGCGGTTTCATGTTTTCCCAGCCGAATATCTGCCATCCTATCAAATCATCCTGATTTTGCTGATCGGATACGGCATTGCAAACATTCTTTTTTGGAATCGAACGCTTTTACTTTCTCTAAGTAAAGCAGGAACGGCAACGAAAATCAGTTTTTACGGAATGTTATTAAAAATCATCGCGACCGTTCTTCTCGTTCCCATAGGTCCTTATTATTTGGAATCCGTTATTCTTTCCGGATATCTGGCCGGAACTGTTCTGATCATGACGATTATCGGCATCAAAGGGGTTAATCATGCCCAACGGACCGTTGTCGCGCAAAACGAAGCCCTGAGCATAAATGATATCCATACCGATTGATCGGTACCGATTCCGTAATCTTTCCGAATAATGAACCAGAGTAAAATGAGTGTATGAAGATCGCCGTCAGTTCCACCTCAACTATCCCCTCCACAACCGCTAATTCCATCCAAGTTTTAATGGCATGCCAGGGATTGGTGCAAAACGGGCAGGAGATCTGCTTATGGATTCCCGGGAAAGAATCTCTCGATTTTGACCTGTTACGGGAACAGTATGGATTAACTTGTCAAAGCTTCCCTGTTCTACCCATTCGATCCATAAAAAGGTTACACCGATTGGATTTCAGCCGGCAGACGGAAAAAGAATCTCGTAAGTGGGGAGCGGATTGCATCTATACCTGGACTATCCAGATTGCGCTTATTGCCTCCCGGCATCGATTGCCCGTCATTTTCGAAGTGCACGATTTGCCAAAAGGCACTTTCGGCAAGCGATGGTTCGATGAATTTGCAAAGTCCGATACGATGAAACGCTTCGTTTTTATCACTCGGGCGTTGGAGGAAGAAGTCTGTGCCGAATATCCCAATCTAAAGAAATCGGATTGTCTGATCGCACCCAACGGTATTAATCCAGAAGAGTATCAAGATCTTCCGAATAGTCATGAAGCGAAAAAAGAAATGGGATTTGAAGATCGAGTCATCGCTTCCTGCAGCGGTCATTTGTACCCGGGAAGGGGCGTGGAGCTTTTCCTTCACCTTGCCCGCGAATTTCCCGAAATTAAATTTTACTGGTTCGGCGGAACGGCGGATTCCGTGAAATACTATCGGGAAAAAGCAGCCGAATCGGGATTGAAAAATGTGATCTTCACCGGTTTTATTCCTAAATCCAAAATCCCGCTGGCACNNTTTTTATTGATGCCTTATGAAAAAACAATCGCCGGAAGCAGCGGCGGGAATTCCGCCGCCATTTGCAGTCCGATGAAAATGTTCGAATATTTAGCCGCCGGTAAACCGATCCTGGCTTCCGATCTTCCGGTCATTCACGAAATTTTGGACCCGACCTGTGCCGTATTTTGCGAGCCGGAAAACCTCTCTTCTTGGATTAAAGGTTTGAAAATGCTCCTCGGTCATCCCGAAGAAGCGGCAAAACTCGCCGCGACGGCAAAGCAGAAATCTTCGTTTTACAGTTGGAAAAACAGAGAAAAAATGATTATTGATGCATTGACGGAAGGAAAATATGCAAATAAATCATAAAAAGATACTACCTATTCATATCCTTGCAATCATTCTTCTTTCACTTCTTACCTCAGCTACATTAGCTTATTTCAGCCCTGGAACATTCATCCGCGGGTTTACCGCTGCGCTGATTTTTTCCGTCCCGTCCTATTTGATTCTTTATTTTTTATGGAAATGGGGAGGCGCAGGGAAAACATTAGCCGTCATGATGTTTTGTTCCATTTTTCTTCGCCTTGGATTCGGCTTGGCAACCCAAAATTTGTTACCGATATATGGTTACCGGGATGAACCGCAACAACAGGGTGGTTATCTTTCGAATGATGTTTATCGACGGGACGAAGAGACCTGGCTGATTGCACAAAATGAAAAGCCCGGTTTTATCGAGACGATCACCCGAGATTATAACAACGATCAGTACGGCGGGCTGGCTGCCCTTTCCGTCTGGATTTATGAATACCTTTCTCCGGATGCAAAGCGATTCGGATTAATCACTTTATTAGGCGCTTTTTTTACCGCAGCCGGCATCCCTTTCCTATACAAAGCAATTCAACAAAAAATTCCGAAAGACGAGAAAGCTTATCGCAACCTGGCAAATATAACCGCTTGGATCTATGTTTTATATCCCGATAGTATTGTCTTCGGCGGATCAGCCTTACGCGAACCGTTTTTAAACGGAATCCTTGCGATAGCCTTCTGGGCATTAATTACATTGAAGGATCATCGGAAAAAATCCGCAGTTGCATTGATAATTTGCCTATTAGCTTGTCTGCCCTTATCGACTTTCGTCGCCGGTGCACTATTATGCTGTATTCTCCTCTGGATATGGGGTGAATTTTTAATCCCGTCCTCTAAAAAATGGCTAATCGGCGGAATTCTTTTCATTGCATTCTCTCTGATAGTCGTGGGGTTATTTGCCCTTCCCTCCATTCAGGAATTTGTCCATTACGATATTCACAGTTCCGAAATCAATTCCGGCTGGGTTGAAAAAGTTGTCGGAGAAATCGGTGGTCAATTCCGTTCCGTTTTTTTGGCAATTTACGGCATCACACAGCCGGTTTTGCCAGCCATTTTATTCTATAAACCTACCACCCCTTATTGGAAAATTGTCGGAATTTATCGATCATTGGGTTGGTATATCATGGTGCCGTTTCTTTTCTATGCGATTTTTTCTGCCTTTCGGATAAAACGAAAACCGGAGAAATACGTATTCATTTTGAATGCGCTGTTCATAATCGGCTGGATTTTTGTCAGCTCGCTTCGCGCGGGAGGGGATCAATGGGACAATCCACGCTATCGGGAAATTTTCCTGCCTTGGCTTGCTTTCTTCAGTGCCTGGGGATATTGCTACGCCCGAAAAATAAAAGATTGGTGGTTAGTGCGGTGGATCGTTATCGAACTGATTTTTGTGGGATTTTTCTCACAATGGTATTACAGTCGTTATTCGCATGATGCGATCAGACGTTTCCCCTTCTGGAAAACCGTGCTCTATATTGTCATCTGCAGCGCAATCGTATTCGCGACAGGGTTTGTTAATCCTATACGCAAAAGATTGAAAGGAAAAGAAAAATGAGTATTTTAGGAAATATTATTTGGTTTATTTTCGGCGGACTTTGGCAGGGTCTGTCTTGGCTTGTGGTCGGAGTTTTATGGTGCATTACCATTATCGGAATTCCGGTTGGTTTACAATGTTTTAAAATAGCCCAACTTTCCTTTTTCCCCTTCGGGAAAGAAATTGAATACCATGGAAACACGGCCTCTGTTTTGCTTAATATTCTCTGGATCCTGTTCGGCGGTCTTGAATTAGCAATCGTCGCATTCCTAAACGGCGTTCTTTTTTGTATCACCATTATCGGGATTCCCTTCGGAAAACAATGCTTCAAATTAGCCCAATTGGCGCTGATGCCGTTCGGATCCGAAATCCGATAGGGAAACGGAAATCCAGATGATTTGAATGCCTGAAGCGCAAAATTGAAGCTGTCGAATGATTATCGAGAAAGTGAACAAATCCTCGGGAACTCTTGTATTCCGCCGCTCCCTCTTCACCGGAACCCTCTTTTTAATTTTCATTTCTCGACACAGGGTATAATATATCTGTTAAGATTAAATCTAGACTCATTCAGGAGAATTCATGGAAATCACTTGGTACGGTCATTCCTGTTTTCGAATCACAGAACGAGGGATGGGCACTGTTGTTTGTGACCCCTACGATTCACAGGAAGCCGGTTTTGAACCCCTAAAATTAAAAGCCGACATGGTAACCTGCAGCAGTAATCATCCGGGGCACCATTTTATTTCAGCTGTGAAAGGGGATCCGTTTGTCATCGATAGTCCCGGAGAATATGAAATCAACAATGTTTTCATTAATGGTTATCGATCCGGCGAGACCGACGGAGTTAAAAATACCATTTTCGTCATTGAATATAATGGTTTATTCGTCGCTCATTTGGGCAATCTGAACCGAATACCGTCTCTGTCTGAGATTGAGACATACGGTACGATCCATGTGCTACTTATTCCGGTCGGCGGCGGTGGTGCGCTCAACTCTTCCAAAGCCGTTGAATTGATCAGCCAAATTAAACCTAATATTGTGATTCCGATGCATTATGCCGATCCTTTAGGGAAACAGGAACTGGATCCGTTATCTAAATTTCTCAAAGAAATGGGGATTTCACAGACGGAGGATGTTTATAATTCGTTAAAAATCACAAACACCACTCAGCTTCCGGAAGAGACCAAACTGATCATTTTGAATCATCCTCTCAGCGATTCATTGAATGAACAGGATGATTCCGCCGAAGACAACAACGAGGAAGTAAATGCCGGTTAAATTAATCATGACCTGGGATATTCTGCCAAATCATGAGCAGGAGTATTTTGATTTTCTGGTTCGGGAATTTGTTCCCAGCTTAAACCGCTTGGGTTTTGAACTTTCGGATGCTTGGGCAACCATTTACGGGGATCAACCACAGGTTCAAATCAGCGCTCTGTTACCCAATGAATCGGAGGCGGAACAGCGGATGGCAAAACCGGAATGGATGGAGCTGAAAGAAAAATTGCAGCAATTTATTCAAAATTTTGAATGCAAATTGGTCCCCGCCAGGCAAGGCTTTCAGTTCTGACCTCAAAAGGCTTTTCAATGATCGAATGCGGGGGCTTGCTCCCGCATTTTTGTTCGGAAAATGAATCATTCGCTCGATCGAGATTAATAAATTGCTCAGAGAAAAAAATCATCCTTATTAAAGGTTAAAGCCTCGACTCATAAAAGCAGATCATTAAATATTTCGGCAAAATCTAACCGGTTTGTCTCGATGAAGAAAAGGATTCTATTTACAAAGCCGATTATCAATTTGGGACAAATATATCGAAGAAACAATAATGAACAAACCGATGCATCAGGAACTTTTAGAATGGTTCGGGAACAATAAAAGAGATCTCCCGTGGCGGGAGAATCGCACACCTTACCGGGTGTGGATTTCAGAAATCATGTTACAACAAACCCGCGTCGAGACGGTGATTCCCTATTATACCCGTTGGATGGAAGTCTTTCCCAACCCGGTGTTGCTTGCGAAATCGGACGAACAGCAGGTTCTAAAACAATGGGAAGGTTTGGGATATTACAGTCGAGCTCGAACACTGTACAAAACCGCCGGGATAATCATGCAAAAATGGAACGGGATTTTTCCGAATGATTTAAAGACGCTTGAAAGCCTCCCCGGAATCGGACGATATACTGCCGGTGCGATTGCATCCATCGCTTTCAATCAAGCGGTCCCCGCATTGGATGGGAACATTCGCCGGATTTACTCCCGTTTGTTTGATCTCGCCATTCCCCTTCGGACAAAGGAGTCGGAGACGATTCTTTGGCAGCTCGCCGGTTCGGAAATTGAAGGAGAGAATTCCCCCGGTGCTTACCACGAAGCATTGATGGATTTAGGTTCTTCCGTCTGCCTGCCGTCCGCACCTCGATGTTTGCTCTGCCCTTTGACAAGTTGGTGCGAAGCTTTCAAAAAGAATACGGTTTCGCAAAGACCGGTGACAAAACAGTCGAAGTCCATTCCCCATTTTATTGTTACCGCAGGCATCATTCAAAAACCGAACGATGAAGTATTGATCGCTCAAAGACCCGCACACGGATTATTGGGCGGTCTTTGGGAATTCCCGGGTGGAAAGCAGGAAAAGGATGAAACGCTCGAAGAATGTTTAATCCGGGAACTTCGGGAAGAACTGGAAGTGCAAGTTATAATAAAAGCGCCCTTTGGGGTATATAAACATGCCTATACTCATTTTCGGGTCACTCTCCATGCTTTTTTATGCGAAATCGGAGATCAAAATCCGCAACCCATTGAAGCTCAAGCCCTGCGATGGGTAAAGATTCCGGATCTGGCTGCTTTCCCGATGGGGAAAATTGACCGGCAAATCGCTCGGGATTTACAGAAATTCGGACCGATCCAAAATGAGGAAGAATCAATCGATAACCTATGAATTATTTAGAAAACTTAAATCCACAGCAATATCAGGCGGTTACCGCCGGAGAGGGATGTGTTTTGGTACTGGCCGGGCCCGGTTCGGGGAAAACCCGGGTGCTGACCCAACGAATCGCCTACCTGATCAAGGAAATGGGAGTCCCGGCTTACAATATACTGGCGGTCACTTTTACGAATAAAGCAGCCCGCGAGATGCAGGATCGTATCGAAGATCTTCTGGGCGAGAGCATACAGGGCAATATGTGGCTCGGTACTTTTCACGCAGTTTGTGCGCGAATCTTACGACGTGAAGCTTCTCTGCTCCCCTTCGGTCACAATTATGTCATTATGGACGCAGATGATCAGGTGACATTAATCAAACAGATCATTAAGGAACTGAACCTGGATGATAAGATCTTTCGTCCAAATTCCGTCCATAACGAGATTTCCAATGCAAAGAATAATCTTCTGTTTCCTCAAGATATGCCGCGTAGCAACTATCGGGAAGAAACTGTCTTCCGAGTTTATGAAAAATATCAACAAGCACTCGAAAAAAGCAATGCGGTGGATTTTGATGATTTGCTTTTATGGTGTTGGAAACTGTTGAAAGATAACCCGGATATTCGGGACCACTATTCCCGCAGATTCCGCCATATTTTGGTCGATGAATTTCAGGATACCAATACGGCGCAATATCAGTTGTTAAAACTGCTTGTCGGTCAAAAAGGAAATATTTTTGTTGTCGGAGATGAAGATCAATCCATCTACCGTTGGCGTGGTGCGGATTATCACAATATTCAACTATTTGAAAAAGATTATCCGAATTGCACCAAGATATTGCTTGAACAAAATTATCGTTCCACGCAAAATGTCTTGAATGTCGCCCGTTCGGTAATCGATCATAACCCCAATCGCACNNCGCACCCAGAAAAACCTGTTTTCCGACCGCGGGTCGGGGGATAAAATCGTTTACTACGAAGCAGAAGACGACCGAATGGAGGCGCGATATGTGGTTGAAACCATTTCGAAATTGATTGAGAACGGAAATGCTCGGGGGGGAGATTTCGCTGTTTTATATCGGACCAATGCTCAATCCAGGCTCTTGGAAGATGCATTTTTATATCGCGGAATGTCTTATCGGCTGGTCGGTGCACAACGCTTTTATGGTCGACGAGAAGTAAAGGATATGATCGCATATTTGCGATTGGCATACAATCCACGAGATGAGATCAGCCTTGCTCGGGTGATCAATATTCCGCCAAGAGGTATCGGAGAAAAATCCTTCCAAAACCTGCGAATGGCGGCATTGGAAAGCGGAAAAGCTTCTGGGGAAGTCTTATTGGATCTTGGGAAATACGGTCCCGAATCCGTTTTTTGGCCCGATATGGGACGTGGCGCTTTGCCATTGGCGGATTTCGGTGCCCGTCTACTCGAATGGAGCTCCGACCCACTCATTTCCGGTGGTATCACCATGCTGCTGGATAAAATTATCGCCGATACCCGATATCAGGATTATCTGAAAGCCGACGGTGACGATGAATTGGATCGCTGGGGAAACGTCGAAGAATTGCGCAAAATGGCTTTTGAATATGAAGATCGCGGGTTGGCTGATTTCCTACAAAATTTGGCACTTGTTTCCGATCAGGATACATTAACGAACAACACCGATGTCCCCACATTAATGACATTGCATGCCGTAAAAGGTTTGGAATTTAATCGGGTCTTTATCATCGGTTTGGATGATGGTCTTTTACCCCATAATCGCAGCTTCGACGATCCGGAAGAGATGGCGGAAGAAAGACGATTATTTTATGTCGGATTGACCCGCGCCCGAAATCACATAACTTTAGTACGCGCGCAACAACGAATGGCATTCGGAGTGCCGGACATCACGATCCCTTCCCGATTTCTGACATATATTCCGGAAGAACTGATTATCCGAGAAAATGAATCTTCCAAAGAGAGTCGACGATCATCGAGATCATATAACAGCGGATCGCGTTGGGAAAGTACCCCTTCCTGGGCGAGCACCTTCCGATCAGGTGTCCCTTCAGCATCCCAAGCCATGTCGAAAAACAGTAACGGAGAAGTTCGACAAATTTTTTCTCCTCAGGACAATGTGAACCATCCTTTATGGGGAGAAGGCACCATTCTCGAAAGTAAAATCGAGGACGGTGAAGAAGTGGTACAGGTGCAATTTAAATCTTCCGGGATAAAGAAGCTGATCGTATCACTGTCGAAATTAAAAAAAGTCGTTTAAACCGAGAGAGTTCAATAACGAACCCTAACTCTCCAATACCGGTTAAACGGATCAAATTCGGTTTTTTCGGTAAAGCAGCTGTATTACCTATACAAACATATAAGACAATTTTTCCTAGAACGTTCGATATTCCGAGTTCCTTTATATTAAAAGCACATTTTTCCGAATCGGTTCGTTTCTCTCATAGTATAATCACCGGAAGAAAGCGCACGATCCGGTCATTCAGGGAGCGGAATCCTCAGAATAATTCATGAAACTGATCTCAATAATCATTCCGATGTTTAACGAAGAAGCATCCTGCGGCGGCTTCTACGATGAATTGGTATCGGTGATCAATTCGCTGCCTTATCGTTTCGAGCTGATTTTTGTCAATGACGGATCTATCGATCGTACTCAACAAATTCTTGAATCGATTTTGGAAAAGGATCGCCGGGTTCAGATCATTCAATTGAGCCGTAATTTCGGTCATCAGGCAGCCCTTTGCGCCGGGCTGGAAAATGCTTCCGGCGACTACATCATTACAATGGATGGCGACGGACAACACCCGCCGCGCCTCATTCCGGAAATGATTCAATTAGCGGAAAACGGCTATGATATCGTTCAGACTCAACGATTGGATGATGAAGAAAAGAGCTCCTTTAAAAAAAGAACTTCCAAATGGTTCTATCAGTTGATAAATCAAATCGGTGATACCAAAACATTACCCGGAGGAGCCGATTTTCGTTTGATCACAAAACAGGTATTGGATAATTTATTGGCGATGCCGGAATATCATCGTTTTTTGCGCGGCATGGTGTCCTGGCTAGGTTTCCGATCGGTCGTCATACCTTTTCACCCCGAAGAAAGATTGGCGGGAGAATCAAAATATTCTCTGAAAAAAATGCTCAAGCTCGGTTCGGATGCGGTCTTTTCTTTTTCACTTGTCCCCCTTTATGTCGGACTTTCAGCCGGCGGCATATTCTTCATTCTGGCGATCATCGAAGTCATTTATGTCCTGTCATTCTGGATTTCGGGTAGATCGGCGGAGTTAACTCCTGGCTGGAGCTCATTGATGTTTATGATGCTGATTATCGCCGCGGTTTTGATGATTTTGCTCGGATTTATCGGAATTTATGTCGGATATATTTTCCAGGAAGTAAAACATCGACCGGTTTTTGTGATCAAAGAGAAAAAAGTTCATCCGAATAATCAAAAAGAACAATCAGAAGAGGAAAATTTATGAAATTTTTAGTTACCGGCGGAGCCGGTTATATCGGATCGACAGTCGTTTCTGCGCTCGAGGATGCGGGGCATCAAGCTGTGATTTTAGATTCCTTGGTTACCGGCCGAATAGAATTTACCCGCGGAAAGATTTTTTATTTGGGAGATATTGCGGATCGAAAAATCCTGACGCAAATTTTTGCAGACCATCCGGATATTTTTGCCGTGTTACATTGCGCGGCTCTGATTGTCGTTCCGGAATCCGTTGAAAAACCTTATGAATACTATCGTGAGAATGTCGCAAAATCCAATGAAATGTTTCATATCCTCTATACCTTGGGTTGCCAACGTATCGTATTCAGTTCTTCGGCCGCTATTTATGATAAAGCGGAAAATTTCATGGTGACCGAGGATTCGCCACTGGCTCCCAACAGTCCCTATTCCAGAACAAAATATATGATGGAAATGATTTTGCAGGACACCTCCAATGCTTATAATATGCGGGGGATCGCACTTCGGTATTTCAATCCGATCGGAGCCGATCCGAAGATGCGCAGCGGCATGCATGTCAAGGAACCTTCTCATGTCCTCGGAAAATTGGTGGATACGGCATTGGGCAAACAGGATGCTTTTACCGTTACAGGTACAAACTGGCCGACACGAGATGGCTCGGGTATTCGAGATTACATTCATGTTTGGGACCTGGCGCAAGCTCATGTCAAAGCGTTGGCTGAATTTGATCAGGTTTTTGAACGAACCGGCGATCCAAACATCAATTTTATACCCATTAATCTCGGTTCCGGCAAAGGTGTAACCGTTTTTGAACTGGTGAATGCTTTTGAGCGGGTCTATGGAAAGAAGATTAACATTCGTACAGCACCGCCGCGTCCCGGAGACGTTGCGGGAGCGTACGCCAATGCGGATCGGGCAAAAAAATTACTGGGATGGGAAACTCAATTGAGCATTGAAGACGGAATTCGTACCGCTTTGGAATGGGGAAAGATTCGAGAGAGTATTTTACATTGGGATTAACCGCTTAAACGAATCAAAAGGAAGAGAGGGCGCTCTATATTTCGAAGCAGAATATAAGAGCGCCCTTCCGATTGAATATGGCTATATCGCTTATAATTGGAACCGACAAACAGAAAGGCATGGCAAAAACGATGCAACCAAGTCTGACCCATGGATTGAACATTCTTTATACCGGGAACGGGAAAGGCAAAACTACCGCAGCGATGGGATTACTTTTTCGAGCTTGGGGGAATAATATGAGTGTCGCCGGTATTCAGTTCATTAAATCACCCGAAATTGTCAAGGGCGAGATGATCGCTTGCCGACGGTTGGGTATTCCTTTTGAAACACTCGGGAAAGGATTTGTTTTCGAAAAATTTGATACAACCATTCATGCGGAAGCTGCCCGTTCCGCTTGGGATTTTACTCGGGAAGTAATCCTGCATCGAAATTTGGATATGCTGCTGTTGGATGAGATTACCTATCTATTCGTTTATAAATGGCTGGATTGTAATGAATTTATTCAATGGATCCGGGAGAATAAACCTCCGACCATGCACTTAATTCTGACCGGTCGAAACGCGCCGCAGGAACTGATTGATTTTGCGGATTTGGTAACGGAGATGAAAGAAATTAAACACCCTTATACCACCCAACGTATACCCGCTCAGATCGGTATTGAATATTAATGAAAGCTTCGTATCGATATATCAGCTGACAGGAAGGAACCAATCAAATGAATCTATCCAAGAAAAGGACGATAATTTTTATCATCATCACATTCGTGATCACATGGGCTGCCGAATTCATGCTTTGGAAAGGCGGCGGATTGAAAAATCCGAGAGTTCAAATCTACCTTTCCATTATTATGATGATTCCGATGATCGGTTCTTTTCTGACCCGTTGGATTACCAAAGAAGGATTGGAGAATCTATGGCTGCGATTGGATTTTAAAGCGAATATCAAGACCTATTTGATCGCTTGGTTCGGACCGGCTTTGTTGATCCTGTTCGGTTCGGCGCTCTATTACCTAATTTTTCCTGCAAAATTTGATCCCGAAATGTCTGTTTTACGACAGTCATTGAACGTGTTGGGCGAACAACAGACAGCCGGGCTTACGACACAGCAATTACTTTTATCCATTCTTTCGCAGGTTTTGTTGGCGCTGATCATGTCACCGATTTTAAATGCGATCCCATGTCTCGGAGAAGAAATCGGCTGGCGTGCTTATTTATTGCCGAAACTGGCGGATTTTCTTCCGCGGAAAAAAGCAGTTGTAATCAGCGGAGTTGTTTGGGGAATCTGGCATGCTCCCATTATCGCGATGGGATATAACTACGGGGAAAACTATCCCTTTTTCCCCTGGCTCGGAATCATTGGCATGATTTTATTCTGCGTTTTTGTGGGTTCGTTTCTCGCCTGGCTTACATTCCGAATGGAAAGCGCCCTTCCAGCTGCAATTGCTCATGGAGCTGTTAACGGAATGGCGGCGGTCGGGATTTTCTTCCTCAGAGGAACACCCGAACCGTTTTTAGGACCCTATCCGGTGGGAATCGTCGGAGGATTCGGTTTCATCGTTATCGGCATATTATGTTATTTGAATATTGAAAAAGCAAAGCCGTTACAATTCTGATATCAATTTGGTTCATTTCTTGCACCATTATTCTACGAAGGCAATCAGCTTATTTTGAATAGAAGCTGACTGGAAATTGTATACGAAGCAGCTCGATCCTGACTGCTTGGATTGTATAACACTTTGTATTATTTATATGCCGGAGGCAATAATGATGAAAAACAAAAAACAACTTTTCGTTCTTATGATATTGGTTGCGATGTTTGCAATTGGTATCGCAACAGTTCAAGCGGAAGGGATTGAACCCTATCCTTCTTACACCATTACCAGTGTAACAGTCGATCAAAGTGTCAGCATTTTAACCCTTAATTTCCCTCCTGACACTGAGTTCATTGTCCGCATGAAAGACTTAAATTCAGTCAGCGATTATATTGACGTCGCGAAATTCAACACCCAATCCGGTGGTAGTTTTACAGCCACATTTCCTATCCCCGCGGAACTGGTCGGGAAGAAAAGCATCGGTATGCTGCTGAGCAACAATAACGGAATTGAAATTCCCAGCACATTCAGCAACGAAGCCATGACGGAAACCGTTGCGACCGTTTGCGATTACAGCGTTCTTCCTTCCTTCACAATCGACAGTGTCGTTAAAGGAAAGAGCATCACTGTCACCACCGGTACCTTCCCCGCCAATCAGTCCTTCACGGTAAAAATGGGTTATTATGCTGCCGGAGCTCCCGCTGCGCACCANNGGATGTCGATACCGATGGTACTCCTGCGGTACGTGGAGTGATAGATGTCTATGCCATTTCGGCTCCCGCACCATCTTCGGAACCGGAAATGTACCCGATTCCCGATCCATCTTTTTCTTGGATGTTTGGACCGATGATCCCGGGCTGTGGAACAAGTGGTTGTGTTAATTTCCATCTTGGCGGTGCAACACCGCACGCCGGTTTGATCCCGACTTATTTCGTCGGATTCGAAGTCGGTACCTACGATTCCGCCGACGGTTCACCGCAGACTGTTTCCTATGACATTCCGGAAGAGTTGAAAGGGTACAGCCCGATTATCGTCCGATTCGAAGATAAGGGTTCCTGCGGATTCTACGGTTACAACTATTTCTGGAATGCAGATTTCCCGGTCACATCATCGGAGTCTGTGCCGGAAGTCCAAATCGAAACCGTCAGCCAACAATAATTCGAAAATCGATTTTCAAGAAACAGTATTATCATATAAAAGCCTGCGGAACCTACGAAAAGGTTCGCAGACTTTTATTTTGTCTTAGAATAGAAAGATTGATTTATGCCGGACAAAGGTATAACCCAAAGGAGGAAATCATACTTTCATGAGTGATGAAATCGTTCAAACACAATTAGAAAACGGTCTGACCGTTTTATTAAAAGAAATTCACAGTGCTCCGATTATCAGCCATTGGATCTGGTATCGTGTCGGATCTCGAAACGAAGTCCCCGGGAAAACGGGAATCTCTCATTGGGTGGAGCATATGCAGTTTAAAGGGACCGCCAAATATCCGGCAGGTGTGCTGGACCAGGCAATTTCACGCGGAGGAGGCATCTGGAATGCATTCACCTACCTGGATTGGACGGCTTTCTTTTCAACCATGCCGAAGGATAATATCGCATTGCCAATTGACCTCGAAGCCGATCGTATGCAAAACAGTTTGTTTCTACCGGAAGAAGTGGAGTCGGAACGCACCGTTATCCTTTCCGAACGCGAAGGATCGGAAAATGAACCGCTCTTCCGGTTAAATGAAGCGATAGACAAGGCTGCATTTGACCGTCATCCTTATCGTTTTGAGATTATCGGAGAAAAATCCGATTTGTTAACTCTTACTCGGGATGATCTTTATACGCATTACCGGCATTTTTATGCTCCGGGGAATGCGGTCCTAACGATGGCTGGCGATTTCGATACGAACGATATGCTGGATCGTTTAACCGCCGCTTATCAATCCGTTTCAGCCAGGCCCGTTCCCACGGTGACGATCCAACCTGAAAAGGCTATTCCCGAGGAACGGCACGTCGAGCTCTCAGGGCCTGGGGATACGACCTATCTTCGCATTGTCTGGCGAGCACCGGCAGGCAGAGATCCGGATATCTTTCCGCTGGCCGTGTTGGACAGCATTCTGACCGGTCCCAGCAGTCTGAATATGTTCGGAAGCGGATCAATTTCAAATAAAACCAGCCGTTTATATCAACCTTTGGTCGATCAACAGGTTGCCATCGCATTCAGCGGAGATTACAACGCCACGATCGATCCCTACCTTTATACGATTACGGTTATTATGCATCCGGATCATGATCCTCAGGAAGCTGTTCGGATAATTGACGAAGAAATAAGTCGAATTCAATCCGGAGATATCAGCGAGCAAGAATTGAAAAAAGCGGTAAAGCAAGCCCGTGCGTTATTCGCTTACGGATCGGAAAACATCACCAATCAAGCCTATTGGATGGGTTATACGGAAATGTTCGCTTCTTATTCCTGGTTTACAGAATTCGTACCATCATTAAACAGAGTGACCGTTTCGGATGTTGCCGAAACAGCTTCGACGTATCTCAACTCGGCTCATCGTGTTATCGGGATTTATCGTCCTTATCCCGGAGAAAGTGAGGAATCATGAGAAACATCCAATCAATTCCGGGGAGTGATGACATTCTTCGAACAGTCCTTCCGAATCAGATCGTACTCCTTGCCAGAGAAAACAGCCTCAGCCCATCCGTTGTGATCAGCGGATACCTTCCCGGCGGATCCGTTCTGGATCCGGTCGATCGAAGCGGTCTGGCAATTTTTCTGTCTCTCGCATTGATGCGCGGAACCGAAACAAATAGTTTTGAACAGATTTTCCGCAAGTTGGAAGATAATGGTGCATCTTTGGGTTTCAACGCCGGTTTCCATTCTTTCAGTTTCGCAGGACAATCCTTGGCGGAAGATCTGCCGACCATGCTTGACTTACTCAGTGATATTTTGCGCTCCCCAATATTTCCGGAAAATCATCTGACCCAAATTCGCGACCAAATACTGACCACTCTGGCAATCCGTTCACAGGATACCGCTGAAATGGCGAGTATCGCCTTCGACCAAGCTCTATTCGGTTCTCATCCGTACGGGCGAGATAAACTGGGGACACCGGAAAGTGTGCAATCCGTTACACGATCCGACTTGATCCGCCACCATGCTCAGTATTTCAAACCGCAAGGAATGGTTATCAGCATCGTGGGCGGAATCGAACCCGAGAAAGCAGCCGACTTGGTTCGAAAATATTTTACGGATTGGGAAGCGGGACCTCAAGCCATTCCAAATTTGCCGGATTTTCCGAAAGTCACAAAACCCGAAAAAGGAAGCGCTACACACATCGAGATTCCGGAAAAGAGTCAGTTGGATCTGGTCATTGGCAGCATCGCACCGGAGCGAAAATCTCCGCAGTATCAGCCGGCTCGCTTGGGAAATTGCATTTTGGGAGAATTCGGAATGATGGGGCGTATCGGCAGAGTTGTCCGTGATGAAAATGGGTTGGCTTATTATGCCGGATCGGATGTAAATTGTCTGCCGTTAGGCGGGTCTTGGGAAATTTCCGCCGGAATCAATCCGGAAAATCTCGATCGAACCATCGACCTGATCCGCTCCGAAATTCGAAAATTTGTCAGCACACCGGTGGAACCGAATGAACTATCTGATGTCCAATCATACTATCTTGGAAGGATGCCCCTGCAGTTGGAGAGCAATACCGGAATCGCAAATGAATTATTATCGATCGAACGATATCAGTTGGGATTGGACTATTTGCGCCAATACAGTGACATCATTCGCGCCGTAACACGGGAACAGATTCTGGAAACCGCCGCGACTTATCTGGATCCGGATCGACTTACTTTGGCGACAGCCGGAACTTTACGGGGAAAAGCATGACCACAATTCTGCGCTCCGGAATCGATCTGATCGAAATCGAACGGATTGAGAAATTAAAACCTGAGATAAAAGCCCGCTTTTTACAACGGGTTTATACTGCAGCGGAGTTGGATCTATGTAGAGATCGCGATGAACGGTTGGCAGGCCGGTTTGCCGGTAAAGAAGCTGTTTCCAAAGCTCTCGGTACCGGCATCGGAACTGTTCATTGGCAGGAGATTGAAATCTTGACAGATGATCAACAAATGCCAATTTTATACTTGCACGGTAATGCAGCTGCTTTGGCAAAATCTTTAGGATTGTCAATTTGGTCTGTAAGTATCAGCCATGTCAAAACCTATGCTATGGCAATAGCGATCGCTTCCGATTGAATTGAAATAGAACAAAATTTTAATTCATTCATCATATAATGAATGGATGACGATAAATATTTTAGCACTTTCGGATGTGGAAACCGGTTTGATATACAGTGAACGTTCCGGCGAATATTTCCCCGGGATTGATTTGATCGTCAGTTGCGGGGATTTGCCGGTGAGTTACCTGGATTATGCAGCCACAACATTAAACGCTCCTTTATACTTTGTTTTAGGAAATCATAACAGCTTGATTCCAATCAGTAAAAACGCCAATTACCCCTATAATTCCAGCGGATATAATCTTCATTGTTCCAATTATTTTTACGAAAAGCGCTTATTAATTGCCGGTGTCGAAGGATCGGTAAAATACAACAACGGTCCGCAACAATATTCACAGAGTGAGATGTGGTCAAATGTATTTTCATTGATTCCAGCTCTTTTACGAAACAAACTGCTTCATGGGAGATATCTAGATATATTTGTGTCTCATGCCCCACCCTGGCAAATACATGATCAGCAAGATTTGCCACATAACGGAATTCATGCATTTCGTTGGCTGGATAAAGTATTTAAGCCGAAAATTCATTTACATGGGCACATTCACGTTTATCGTCCCGACACAGTCAGGGAGACCGTTTATTACAACACCAAAGTCATCAATTGTTACGGTTATCGTGAAATTCTCTTTGATGAACCGACGGATAATCTGCCGAAGGAATCATAGCAAAAATTGAAGTTGTAATTTTTTTACAAGGATGAGTTAAACTTTTCGCATGCAAATCAATAAATTGACAGATAAATTGTTAGTGCTGTTTGTTATCGGATGTATTTTTGTCTTCCTTTTTGCTTCTTGCAGCATACTCACAGGTTTACAGGAAGTGGACCCTCAAAGTGCAACATTAACAGCTTTGGTAACACCCACTTCCGTCCAACCGACGCTTGACTTGAAAGGAAATAAGGTGCTGGAAGATCGTTCCTGTTTAATTTTCGATAGCCCCAGCATATCCACTTTCGCAGATGCCGAGGACGGGGGAATTTTTGCGTGGGCAGGAAATAAGAATTTGCTTGCTTTCGTTGTTCCGGAAAACCGCTATTGGGCATGGTTTTCCGGAGATGCGGANNCCCGGCCATTATGAATACCACCGGGCTGAAAGTTTTCGGAGATTTCGCATTTAACCCAAGCGCCACCAAAATTGCCTTTGTTGTTTTGCGTACCTCGGAGAAGATTTATACCGTAGTGGTAGCGACGCTTTCGTCAAACCTCCAGACGACCATTGACTTATTTACCGATACATCGGCTCGTACGGATAATTACAGTAGCTCGAAATCGGTCATTCAATGGGAAAATGATGATGAAGTTACCGTTACGACCAGTTGCGGGATCGATTGCGATCAAATTTATCGGATCAATACGGTGACCGGCACAACCCGGTTGATCGATGAAGTCCGGAAAAAAGGGCACACCGGCAGAGATTTTCCGCAAAACGTTCCGGAATATGATGAACGTGAGTATCCGGCAATGAACCAACCTAACTGGTCACCGGATTTAAGTATGGTGTTTTATACGGATGATCAAAATAAGACTTGGATTTTAAACGATAAAACCAAAGAACAATTCGAACTTCCGATTACCGCCGACAAAGTCCTCCAGACTGCCTGGTCCCATGACGCTCAATTCATTGCCATCCGTTTTGCCGAAAACTTATCCGTATATAAAGTGAATTGTAAATAGTCGACGAAATTGAAAAAACTTAAAATTTTCAGGAAAACGTTAAAAATCTCTTTGGTAATCGGGGACGCGTTTCTTATTTTTTATTGAAAAAAAGTTCGGATGAAAAACCTTTCGTGATTTGATGCAAAATATGTTACAAAATTCCTTTATTTCAGGAAAGAAGTAATTGGACGACTTGTCAAATCGATCATTTATGTTAAGATAATTTCGTGCAAGGAGTTCCCAATGAGGGGGCGTGGCGGGAACTGCGGCAGCTCTTTTTCGAAAGGGTCTGCATCTTAAGAAGAATCAGCCATCTTTACAGATGGCTGAATTTTTTAATGATTTTCATAAACTATTTCCGCCAAAAACCGCTGTGATTGACCGGACTGAAATCATCGACGGTAATAAATGAAGTCTCATCCACAGCTAAAGCAATATTTTCAATCTCTTTGACATGTTTTCGCTTGGCATTGACACTAATCATAGTTACAACTCCATCACGACCGCGTCCGAATATTTCGGTAACACCATAGCCGGCATCCCGGATCGCTTTTGCGATTTCTTCGCCTTTATCACGCGTCACGATGGATATTCGCTTAAATCCGATAGCTAAGTGATCTTCGATAGCCATACCGATCACATTGCCGGTCGCGAAACCGGTGGCATACCCCAAAATAGTAAAAATATTGTTATCCCCTTTCAGCGCGCTGCTGATGGCAATAATAAAAATCGTCGATTGAAAAACCCCCAAAACCCATACGATAGACTTTTTACCTCGCACAACAAATAAAACGCGTAACGTATCCATGGAGGTATCACAAATACGCAGCAGAAAAATTGCCAAGCCGCCAATTATTAAATCTTTGGAAATTGTAAAATCCATTTTTTCCTCTCTTAATTCATTCGGTAAACAGGAACAGATATCCTTCCGAAAGAACGATTATCAAAGCCATCCTGTTTGTATTATAAACAAAGGATAGATTTCCATATCAAAAAGAAATCGATTCGGAACAACCGCTATCAGTCTACTAATCGCGATCTGTTTTATTCCCCAGCTTCTTTTATCGCGGGAATATACATTTCGCGAACATAATCTCCGACCATTCTACGTGTCGAAAACTGTGGGGATAAAGTTCGAATCGCTTCTTTCACCCACCTCATCCATATTGTCGGAACGCCGTTTTCGGAACGATTGGAATAGTAAATCGGGACGATTTGGTCTTCCAATGTTTCATATAAACTCAACGCATCCATTTCATCCTGTTTCTCATCACTGTCATATGTCTTATCGTCGCCGATCGCCCATCCGTTTTTCCCGTTATATCCTTCATGCCACCAACCGTCCAAAACGGAGAAGTTTAAACAACCGTTCATAGCCGCCTTCATCCCGGAAGTTCCCGATGCTTCCATCGGACGACGGGGAGTATTCAACCAAACATCCACTCCCTGAACCAGGTGACGGGCAATGTCCATATCATAATTCTCGACGAAAACCATACGACCACCAGTCCGATGATCCTTGATCGCCCGATAAAGTTGTTGAACAATCAGTTTTCCGGGCTCATCCGCCGGATGAGCTTTCCCGGAGAAGATAATCTGAACCGGAGCATCGACATTATTGATAATCCGTAAAAGTCTTTCATAATCCCGCAGGATAAGATAACCCCGCTTATAGGTCGGGAATCTTCTGGCAAAACCGATTGTCAACGCATCCGCATCAAGCAACACCCCGGCTGCAATAGTTTGTACCGGATGAACTTCACCGGTCAACCACTGTGCTCGCGCTTTATCATTGATAAAGCGCATCAGCTTGCGTTTCTGATGACGTTTAACCGCCCAGAGTTCAGCATCCGGAATAGAATCCACTCTTTCCCAAACCTTCGGATTGGAAGGATCGAGACGCCATTCGGTGCCGAGATATTCATCAAACAAAATACCCATTCGGCGGGAAAGCCAGCTGAAGGTATGAACACCGTTCGTGATATGCGTAATCGGAACCTCTTCCACCTTTCGATCCGGCCACAGAAAATGCCACATATTGCGCGATACCTGACCGTGTAATTCCGACACCGCATTGCACCGCTCCGAAAGTCTCAGCGCAAGAATCGGCATGGTAAATTGATCTCCGTAAGGGCTGGCTTCTTTTGCCAAGTCAATGAATTGCTCACGAGTCAAGCCCAAATCGGGCCAAATCTGACTGAAATATTTCTCTACCAACCAAACCGGGAATTTGTCATTTCCCGCGGGAACTGGAGTATGGGTCGTAAAAACGTTGCCTTTGCGCACGATTTCTTTAGCTTCTTCAAAAGTCTTCCCTTGACGTACTAATTCCGCACACCTCTCAACGGATAGGAATGCGGAATGACCTTCATTCATATGCCAAACGGTAGGATTATAACCCAATGCCCGCATTACCCGCACGCCGCCCATTCCGAGCAGAATTTCCTGAGAAATCCGTGTCTCAAGATCGGAAGTATATAATTTCGCGGTCAATTGTTGATCAAACGATGAATTCTCGGGAATATTGGTATCCAACAAATAAAGAGGAACCCGTCCGACTTGAATCTGCCAAATCCGTGCTTTTATTTCTCGTCCCGGAAGCTGAACGGATATCAGAATCGGTTTATCTTTTTCATCCAAAATCGGGATCATCGGCAGCTTATTAAAATCAAGATAAAAATTCGATGTTTCCTGCCAACCATCCTCGGTGATTTTTTGGACAAAATAACCCTGATTATAAATAAATCCGATCGCTTCCAAAGGGATCCCCATATCACTGGATTCTTTCAGATGATCACCGGCCAAAATTCCCAAACCACCGGCATAAGCCGGAATGGATTCATGTAAACCGAATTCGAATGAAAAATAAGCGATGGATTGACCGGCAGTCACTTCCGGGTAGTTTTTTACAAACCATGTTTCTTTTTCGCCCATATAGGAATCAAAATTGTTCACCACGCGATCATATAGATCGAGGTATTGCTTGTCATTGGCGACTCGATTCAATAAGGTTCGGGAAACCTGCTGCAGAAATGCCACAGGATTATGTGAGACGGAATCCCATAAAACCGGGTGAATTTTGCTGAAAACATTGATTGCTTCCGGATTCCACGACCACCACAAGTTATAAGCTAAATCATTTAAACGTTCGATTCTCTTCGGGAGGCTGCTTGCAATCGGTATGACTCTTTTCATATTTATAGACATTATTATTTTCCCTATTCAATTATTTAACGGGATGCCCGTTCAGCACTCGATGCCGAATTAATAAAGGGCAATCCGCAGATAATGATACACGATTTCAAAATGACAAAATTAATCAACTGATTGGATTTGTTACCGATATTGCTTCTATAAAGGACTATTAATCATCTTTTTTCGGTAATTTTACCCTCCATTTGTGAAATTTCTGTTTTTACAGATCGGATGAAAACCGGTTCGGTGACAATTTCCCGAAAAATTCAAGGCGACAACTATTCCAGAATCGACGAAACAGCGGTTAGATAAAAAATCCTATAAACAGCAGAACACTCCGGCAAATTCAAAAGGTTGATTTATAATTTGCTCTCGACGGATTCAGCACATATCTGAGGAGATCCCTTTTGGAACAAAACACCGGAAAGCCTTTCAGTCAGCATTCGACTGCCGAGAAAAGAAAGATTATTTTACTTTTTTTAGTTTGCATTTTCTTATGGGCAAGCGCTTTCACCGCGATAACCATCGGAGCGCGAGAATTCGAGCCGGGGCACCTGGCTCTTCTTCGTTACGGCTTCGCTTCTCTCATCCTAATTGTTTATGCATTGTTGAAAAAAATGCCTCTCCCAAGATTGCGAGATGTTCCGATCTTTCTTTTAACCGGATTTTTGAGTTTTACTTTATACAATATAACCCTGATAACTGGTCAGAAAACGGTACCGGCGGGAACATCCAGCGTGATTATCGCATTGAACCCGGTTATAGTCGCCCTGTTAGCCGGTCTGGTTCTGAATGAGAAACTGAATCGCAACGGAATCATCGGAATATTCATTGCGTTTATCGGGGTGGTTATTGCCGTTATCGATTGGAAACATGGATTATCCCTCACAAAAGGGGTATTTTGGATATTAATCGCATCCCTTTCCGCTTCAACCAGCACCATCCTGCAAAAAAAATGGATTGCTCGCTACAGCGGAGAACAGGTTATGACGTATTCTATCTGGGGCGGAACGCTTTTATTGCTTTTCTATTTACCCGGTTTGGTTCATTCGCTTCCGAGTATTTCGACCAAAGCGATTTTGACCGCGTTATATCTGGGCGCTTTCCCCGGCGTGATCGCTTATTTGGTATGGGGATACCTTTTATCGGAAATTCCCGCGCATCAGGCAAACAGTTTTCTCTTTATGGATACAATAGGTGCAATGTTAATCGCTTGGCTTGTTTTAGGCGAAGTTCCGGGTATTCAAGTATTGTTCGGATTTATCTTAATATTGATCGGGCTTTTTCTGGTTAATGGATCTCGACAGTCGGAGAAAATCGTCTCTTAATCAAGTATCGGCGAAATGGATTATTTTATGCCCACTGCCTTCTTTTTATCAGTGTAACAGCAATCCAAAACAGGCTGACAGCCAAAATACCGATCGAAACCAAACGAATGATTGTTTCTGCGGATATAGTCGTTTCTTCTTCGGATACACCGTTTATTAAATTTTGAATTTCTTTTTGTGCCGCTTCTCCGGAAATCGGCTGTGAGCTTATTTCCGGTGTCGATATTGGTGACCGATCATCCGGGATCATCCGTTCCGCATTGGTCA
>DCTP01000056.1:0-8546 GCA_002329625.1 Leptolinea sp. UBA1437 | reverse complement strand
GCTTCATCACTTTTATCAATAAGATCGATTTCGACCGATTTTTTCGCAAGCATCGGTTCGTTTTTTGTCGATAAGGAGATCGAAGACAACGGAAGAATAAAAGTCAATACGAACGCGATACAAGCAAAAACAGCCGCCGTTCGAAATATCGGGAAGAAACGTTCGAGTAAATTTGGTTTTCGAACTTCCTGTGCCATACTGCGTGTCAAAATATAGTTTTGCGGGGGCCTTTTCATCGGCAATTTCCGCAGCTGGTTACGTACCTGGATGATTTCTGCCAAATCTTGCTTCAGATTCTCCTCTTGCGAAAGTCGTTCGGCAAAATTCAATAAATCTTGATCATTCATTTCATGATCAAGATATGTATTGATCAGTTCCAGATCTTTTTCTATCCGATTTTCCATTGTCCTACTCATCTTTCCTATCAAAATAACGATCTTCGGAAGAGAAAAGTTCGCCTTTTTCTTTAAGACAATCCCTCATCTTTTGACGGGCGCGGAATAGGCGGCTTTTAACCGTGCCCAACGGTTTGTCCAATACTTCGGACGCTTCCTGATAATCCAATTCCTGAACATCGATTAATAACAACACGGAGCGATAATCAAAAGGTAAGCGGTTCAAACAGTTTTCAACAGCTTGAATCATTTCATTTGTTTCAGTTGTCTGGGAAGGCTGAGGAGAAGGATCCATCAACCAATGCACATCTTCATTTTCTTCGTCGTCTTCGGTCGAAACCGGTTCCAAAGGGACAGACGGATGCCGGCGTTGGCGGCGGAGCTCATCATAACAAGCATTGATTGTGATTCGTAAAATCCATGGCTTAAAAGAATCACCTTTAAAAGAGTCCATATGTTGCCAGGCAGAGATAAAAGCGGTTTGTGCCAGGTCATTGGCACGGTCTTCATCATAAACGATACGGAGAGCGGTGTTATAAACAGCTGTCTGATAGATCATCACCAACTGATTGAAAGCATTCAAATTTCCTTGAATGGCTCCTTTAATCAGTTTCGATTCGTCCGTTTCCATTTTTTCTTTCATCTGTAAAGCGCATAGAACACCTTGCGTTTATCGATCAGGGCATCGGTGTCAGATCCCCCCAATTTAAGCCGCTGCGCGCTTCAGTCAATAACGGGATGGATAGTGTCACAACATTTTCCATTGTGTCTTGAACCAATTCTCGCGTTTCATCCAAGTCCTTTTGAGAACATTCAAGCAATAACTCGTCATGAACTTGCAGCAAAATTTGGGCTTGCAAGACGGATTTTTTCAGTTTGTCATGCACTTGAATCATGGCTAATTTCATAATATCGGCAGCGGTTCCCTGAATCGGTGCGTTGATGGCTTCCCGCTCTTCACGAGTGCGTAAACTGTAATTTTTTTGCTGTCCAAGATTGGGGAAGTATCGTTTTCTTCCCATCATAGTTTCAACATAACCTTTCTCTGCGGCTTGGATTTTAATAGAATCCAGATATTCTTTAATTCGGGGGAATTTTTTAAAGTAAGCATCAACAAACTCCTCCGCTTCTTTCCGGGAAAGGTTCGCCGATTGACTTAAGCCATAGGGACTCATGCCATAGATCAGTCCGAAATTGATGGCTTTGGCATGTCGACGCATTTCTTTGGTAACCTGTGAAATATCGCAACCGTAAATTGCTGCGGCAGTCGTCGCATGAATGTCTTGTCCAGCTCGAAATGCCGCTAACATTCCTTCATCCTGAGCCATATGAGCCACAATCCGTAATTCGATTTGGCTGTAATCCACCGAAAGCAAAACATGATCGGGATCGGCGATGAAGGCTGTCCGAACCTTCCTGCCCAATTCGGTACGGGTCGGAATATTCTGCAAATTGGGTGAAGAAGATGCCAAACGTCCGGTCACCGCGCCGGTTTGATTGAAAGAAGTATGAACCCGCCCTGTTCTGTGATTGATTGTGAGAGGAAGCGCATCGACATAGGTATTCTTTAATTTGGAAAGTTCACGATGTTCCAAAATCAAATCAATGATGGGATGAGAGCCCCGCATCTCTTCCAAAACATCGGCGGATGTGGAATATAACCCTGAAGTGGTTTTCTTTTTGCGACCGGGCGGTTCCAATTTGAGAGTCTCAAAAATGGCTCTCGACAGCTGTTGAGTTGAATTAATGTTGAATTCATAACCGACGCCGGCATAAATATCTTTTTCGATTTCCGAAAGCCGAATTTCGAGTGATTTGGACATTTCCTTTAAAAAGTCACGATCCACTCGAATACCGGCCATTTCCATATCCGTCAATACCGGAATCAGCGGCATCTCTAATTCATCAAAAATCTTTTCCGTTTCTCGTTTTTTTAAGGTCTCTTTCAAGATCGGTACCAACCGCAGAGTCATATCGGCATCAGCCGCGGCATAGGGAGCCGCATCTTTAATCGATACGTTTGCCATTGTCAGCTGATTGCTGCCCTTTCCGATCAATGTGTCGATCGATTGCATATTGATCCCGAGCAAATCAAAAGCCATGGCTTTTAAGCCGAGATTTTTTGATTCGGGATCGATCACCCATCCGGCTACCATGGTATCAAACAGCTTTCCCTTGACTTCGAAACCATGATTTCGTAAAACAATCAGATCATATTTAATGTTATGACCGACTTTGACAATGTCTTCCCGCAGGAACAATGGATTCAAAGATTGTCGAACCTTTTCCAAGTCGAGTTGCGGCTCTCCCGTGAGATGTCCCACTGGAATGTAATATCCCATCCCTGTTTCGACGGAAAGCGAAATCCCCACCAAATGGCAATCCATCGGATCGGTCCCCGTTGTTTCGGTATCCAAACTCAAAGAATTTGCCTGTGAGATTTTTTCAATCATTCGGATCAAATCCTGCTCCGAATCGATTATATGGCAACGGGCTTCATGGGTAGTTTCGGGTTGTTCATCATCTGCATTCGAAAGTCCGAACAGGGATAATTGGTCTTGTATCGGTTGAAAAGTGGGAGCAAGCATTCTTAATTTTGGAATCAGTGATTTGAATTCGAGTTCTTTAAAGAACTTTTCAACCGCAGGAAAATCAATCCGATCCGTTGCACCCAATGCCAAATTAATATCCAACGATAAATCCGTCCGGATTTTTGCTAATTCGCGGCTTAGATAGGCACTTTCTTTATTAGCCCTCAGTTTTTGAGCGATCGACTCTTTAATTTCAGATAAATGCTCATAGATCGAGTCCAGCGTGCCATATTGATTGAGTAAATTAACCGCAGTTTTGGGACCGATCCCGGGAACACCTGGATAATTGTCCGACGGATCGCCGACAAGGGCTTTATAGTCGACAACTTGTTCCGGCAAAATTCCCAAATATTCTTTTACCGCATGCACGTCATATTCTTTTGTTTCAGAAAGTTTATTTCCGGATAATTCCACCAGAATTTTATCCGTCACCAATTGCAGTAAATCTTTATCACCGGTGACAATTTTTACATCGTAGCCGTCTTTGACCGCGATCTGTGCCGTACTGCCAAGCACATCATCGGCTTCGTAACCTTCCATTTCGAGCCGAGGAAACCCAAAAATATCCGTTAATTCCCGAATACGGTCAATTTGTGGGCGCAAATCATCCGGCATTTTCGCCCGTGTCGCTTTATATTCTGCATATAAATCGTTTCGGAAAGTTTTTCCCGTATCAAAGGCAATGGCAATATGAGCCGGTTTTTCCTTATCCAGCAACCGCATCAGGATACTGGCGAATCCATAGATTCCCGCCACCGGTTCACCCTTACTGGTTCTCCAGCGGTCCGGCCCCGACCCGGCTGTTAAGGCAAAGTAAGCCCGGTAAGCAAGCGCATGACCATCCAAAAGATATATGCTCATGGCTCAGCGTTCCATACTGATCACCTGGTCCTCCCAACGGTGCCAGTTCCCGAATTTCTTGTTGAGAATTATTCTTCCTTCGCCGGGAGATTCCAATCCCAATGCTTCCAAATCCGCATCGACCATAATTCTGACCAATTCGTGAAATTTAATATTCGGTTCCCAGTTTAGAACTCGTTTCGCTTTGGATGCATCCGCCAACAAATAGTCCACTTCGGTCGGGCGAAAATAGCGGGAATCGATTTTCACATATTTATTCCAATCCAATCCGACATAACCGAAAGCTTCATCCAGAAACTCACGTACCGTATGCGCCTCGCCGGTCCCCAAAACAAAGTCATCGGCTTTTTCTTGCTGCAAAATCTTCCACATTGCTTCGACATACTCCGGAGCATATCCCCAATCACGTTTCGAATCCAAATTTCCGAGATAAAGCGATCGCTGCAAACCGGCCATAATCATGGCAACCGCCCGGGTTATTTTGCGAGTCACAAAGGTTTCTCCTCTGCGCGGAGATTCATGATTGAAGAGAATACCGTTACAGGCAAACATCCCGTAACCGTCCCGATAATTGCGAGTGATCCAATAAGCATAAAGTTTGGCTGCCGCATAAGGACTTTGCGGCTCAAACGGCGTTTCTTCGTTTTGCGGAGGAGCCGCTTTACCGTAAAGTTCACTGGTGGATGCTTGGTAAAAACGTGCTTTGGAGTTTGTTTTCCGCATGGCTTCGAGAATGCGAATCGTCCCGAGACCCGTTGTATCCCCCGTATATTCGGGCATATCAAAACTGACGCGAACTTGACTTTGTGCCGCCAAATTGTATATTTCATCCGGTGATACATTGTAAATAATATCTAATAAAGATTCGGAGGCTGACATATCACCGTAATGTAAGAAGAGAGGAATCGGATCCTCGGCAGCCTGCGACAGGTTATAAAGATGGTCGATCCGGCGCGTATTAAAAGTACTTGCTCTGCGGACGATCCCGTGTACTTCATACCCTTTTNNCCTGTTATTCCCGTAATAAGTGCTTTTTTCATTGATTACCCTCCCTGTCCCCTTTTGAATTATAGCGGATATTTCAATCGGTCAGATATAGTTGCCTGTCGTTGTTCGAAATCGAAATGAACCGGATCGAATATACTTAGATCCATGAAAGAATTTTTTCAAACGAAAAAGCTCATTTTGATTTCTGGTTTGACCTTTTTATGTTTATTAATCGGATATTATATTTATTTTTATAGTTTTTCATTCCCGGTCAACTCAGATAACGTGTATTTTCTTCACGCAGCCGAAGACATGTTAAACGGAAATCCTTTATTAAAGAACTGGAACGGCGGCTTCTTCACCGCATTGACTGGCGATATCTTATGGGCTGCCTTCTTCCGACTTTTTCTGAGCCAAAAAGCGGTGCTCTATCTGATCGGGCCTCTTTCTTATGCGCTGATCGTTTTGTTTTGCTTCTTGATCTTATGCCGAAATCAGCCTCACCATCGGCAAAAGTACATCGGACTTTTTCTGATACCCATTTTGTTTGTTCCAAAGGCACTGCGCCATCCCTTAATGACCTTGGGGATGCATGGTATCGCGATTCTTTATATATTGATATTAACATGGCTGTTCGGCATTCTAGCAGCCGAAAACAAATCGTCCCTCCTCATGAGAATCGTTTATTTTTTCCTGCTCTGGATGGCTTCGATAGCGGACGGATATGTGATTTATTACTTTGCGATTCCCGCACTTTCAGTGCTTATTTTGGACGCGATTCAATCCCGTTCAAAAAAGAATCGGATTTTATTCTTCCTCACCCTTTTGGGAACCGTCGCGGGCGTCGCCGCCGTTCAATTGATTAACCGTATGGGCTTTCTCCGGACGGAAAAAACGGCTTTTGAGTTGATAAAATTCTCAGATTTGAGAAAATATGTTTGCAATACGACGGATACTTGGTTCAGAATTTTCGGTTTTTCTTTTCATGAATTTTCAATCCGCAAACCGGACGCTATTTTTGAGATAAGCGGAGCTGTTGCCGCTCTGATTGTTTTGGTTCTGATTCTCAAAGCGATTAAAGATTTTTTTCAACAGGATATGATAACAAAAGTTCTGATTGCCAGCTTCCTTTTCTGTATCGGCAGTTTTACTTTCACCGCTGTTACTCAGGCGGAACCGGCTGTCCGATACCTGAGCCCGGCATTCTTCAGTGGACTTTTGATTGCCGGAAAACAAATTTTGCGAATGCCTCCACGAAGGAAATCAGAGCGATGGTTGATCGGAATTCCTTTTCTGTTATTTGCATTGGGGAATGTTTCCGTTACCTATTATGCGGCACCGGTCACGAACCCGTCCTATGTCGAAATTGCGGATGCGCTTAAAGATCGCGGTGTAAAAACAATCTATGCCACTTACTGGGAAACCCATGCTCTTTCTTATTATTCGGGTGAGAGAATTCAAGCCGCTCCGATTATGGCTGAAAATGATAAGATTATTCCTTATCAGTGGTCATCTAAGACAGATTGGTACGAGCCGAATTTCAATGCGACCGCCATATTGATCAGTCAAAATAAACGGTATGGACTTTCCGAAGATTTGCTGGTCCGGACTTTCGGGGAATATCGCGAGCGCTTCCTTTTGGATGAAACCGAAATTTATATTTATGGTAAGAATCTTTCTGCGATTTTTGCAAATGCAGAATAGAATAACAAGGTATGAAGCGGGAAAAAGAAAATAAAAAAACAACAAATATTCTTGAAAAAATCATTTTCATCCTTTTTAGCGGAATTACTCTCGGCGTCATTGCATTGATCGCTTTTTCGTTAATTTATCAAAAAACATACGCGGACAAGATTTATAAAGGCGTCATGATTTCCGGTGTGGATATCGGCGGATCCACGAAGGAAGAAGCCGATCGCATTTTACGGGAAAAATTAAAATATCCGACGGAAGCCGCATTTGCGTTCAAGTATGAAGATCGAATCTGGCATGCAATTCCCGAAGAATTGGGAATGCAAATCCAATTTAATGCTACCGTCGAGAAGGCTTGGAATTACGGAAGGAATAAAGGGGGCTTCGAAAATCTTCAGGATCGATTTTACGCTTTGCTTTATGGCAAGAATTTGGAGCCGGTATTGCTATTTGACGAACGGGTTGCATTCAACTTCATCACTTCCTTAGCGGGATATATCGATGAGCCCTTGGAACAGCCTTCCATCACCTTACAGGGTTCGGAAGTCATCATCACTCCGGGGAAAAGCGGTCGTTCCGTCGACCGATTGATGACGATGACATTATTGCAGATTTTAGGGAGAAATCTGCAGACAGCCGAGATCGATATCCCCGTGATTCAGCTGGAACCGACCGCATCCAATCTGGCAGAGCAAAAGCAAATCCTTGAATCTCTTTTGGGACAAGATTTTATCCTTTATGTTAAAGAAAACGACAATAATCATGAGGTAGACAGAATTTCTGCGGACTTACTTGCCGGCTGGATTAATTTTCAACCGGTTATCACGGGAAATGAAGTAACCATTGAAATGATCCCCAAACGGGATCCCTTTTATAACCGTTTGGTAACGGTCAGCGTGAAATTATATAAAAAGCCGCAAAATGCGCGTTTCATGTTCAATGATCAAACCGGTCTTATTGAGCCGATTGCCGAAGCGGTCGTCGGTCAGGAACTTGATATCGAAGCGACCTTGAGCAACATCACAAAAGCGATTCAATCCGGGGAACATGAAGCGGAGGTGGTTTTAACCTTCACTCAACCGAAAGTTCTGAGTACGGCAAACGGGGCGGATTTGGGGATCACCGAATTGGTTCAGTCACAGTATACCTATTTTTTCGGCTCTTCGGAAGAAAGGGTTCAAAACATCCAAGCAAGCGCCGCCAGTTTTTATGGTTTACTGATTGAACCCGGTGAAACTTTTTCGATGGCGGAGAATATCGGCGATATCGATATAAATAACGGTTATGCAGAAGCACCGGTTATTGTGGGCGGAGAAACTGTCCAAGGAATCGGCGGCGGCGTATGCCAAGTGAGTACCACTTTGTTCCGTGCCGCTTTCAATTACGGATTGCCAATTGTCGAACGACATCAACATGCTTATCGGGTTTTCTATTATGAAAGAACCGCTAACGGCAATATCGATCCCTCACTTGCCGGGTTGGATGCTTCGGTCTATATCCCAGTGCTCGATTTGAAATTCACCAATGACACACCTTATTGGATTTTGATGGAAACTTACGTCAACCCTGCCGCATCCAGTATTCAATGGAAATTTTACAGTACCAATGTCAATCGCTATGTGGATTGGACAACCAGCGGTTTGACAAATGTGACCAAACCCGATCCTCCCCTTTATCGCGAAAACCCGGAATTGGCTCCCGGTGAAATCAAACAAGTAGATTGGGAAGTGGACGGCGCGGATGTCGAAATCATTCGCACCGTTTACGAAAACGGAGCTGTTCATTTGCAGGATCGCTTTATTACAAATTACGAACCATGGCAAGCGGTTTTCGAATACGGTCCCGGAACTCCCAATATGCCACCGGAAGAAACCAAGGAGCCGTAATTCGTTTCTCCGCCGTCGATTCTCTTGTAAAAGGGAGTTGAGAGGGAAGTTCTCTCCGTTGCACCCCTTTTTCCGTCCGGCCGAATATCAAAATCATCTTCCAAAAAACAAGTCTCTTTCTCATGATCCGATCG
>DCTP01000075.1:949-4338 GCA_002329625.1 Leptolinea sp. UBA1437 | reverse complement strand
ATCGTCATATTCGTTATGATCCTTACAGGTTGCAGCAGCAGTACGCCCACAGCCGTCAGTACAAACACTTCACCAGCACCGACCGAAGCACCTACCGCAACTCAACCCAAAATAACGGATACACCNNCCGGCAGCAACGCAATCAAACGTCGAGGAAAAAACAACCTCTGCTCCGGCATCATCGGAACAACCAGATGAAGCGATGTTCAAAAAATATTTTTCTGAATTGGGCCTCGGCAAAATTCCGCCCGGAGGACAACTTCCTTTAGGCTTGGAAAAAAATGCGACCGTCTTTACTTCTGGAGATCAGATTGGTCTATACGGTAATATTCTGGTTGAGTGTTCTCCCCGAAATATAATCTATGATCCTCAAGCGCAAAAAACGGTTAGAGAAGGTGGATTTCCTTATCCAATGAAAGGCGGATTTGCAGGAGGAGAGGCGTTAGATTTGCCAGCCGGGAAATATGAATACAAAGTCTATGTCGATGATACCCTGGTTGCTGTTTTTCCGTTCGAAGTGAAATGAAATAAACTCATTTAAGAAGGAGAGATAAGCCATACGCCAATTTTTCATAAGAAGAAACGGTATTTCAAATCAGTGAATGATTCATCTATTCCATTCACATTTTTCTAATTACCCGCTCTTTTCATCAGAATAATTACCGGAAATAACAGAATCCGGCAAAAAAATAAATCCCGAAGAATCTTCGGGATTTATTTTTATACCAAATTTGAAAAACTGGCTGAACTACATTTCTTCGCTATCGTTTTCGCCCGCTTTTCGTTGGCGATATACAATCCGACCAATGGAGAGATCATAAGGAGACATTTCAACGCGGACCCGATCCCCTAACAGAATCCGAATGTAAAACTTTCGCATCCTGCCGGATAAGTATGCCAATACTTCATGACCGTTTTCCAACCTCACCCGAAATTGTGTACCCGGTAATGCCTCAATAATTGTTCCTTCTACACTGATCTTATTATCTTCTTCCTTCGCCATTCTATTTCCTTACTGATATCAATCATCCGTGACCTTTCGGTTTACTCCGGACGACTGCTTACCGTTCGCCGCTTCATACGACGCATTGATTTTTTCCGTTCCACACGTTCTAATTCGCTCTTGGATACGAACCAGCGCTTCCGTCGAACAGTACTTAATACACCACTTTTCACAACCTTCTTTCGAAAGCGCTTCAGTAGCTGATCCTGTGATTCATTCGGACGTAATACTACAGTTGCCACTCATCTCACCCCCCCTCGTATTCCAAGGGTACTTCCGTATCGGACTTAATAATTCGTCCGATAAAACACACCGATTATACCCTCGGAATATGCGGCTGTCAAACCGATATCATTAATCAAGTACATTGAAAATATCCTGATTTGAAATCCGATCATTATTTCGGGAAATCTGTGACAGTTACTCTTCCAAATGAAATTATGTTTTATTGACGATATCATCAATTTAATGACGAAAAATTTCGAAATTTTATTTTCGGCTTGTTCTTAAGTTATACTTAGGTCACGGTTTTTATATACACGAAATATAGAGAGGAAAGCTATCCGGCCTATGAAAAGCGAAACACCTGCGATTCGGGAATTTATTAATTCTGAAACGACCTTTCCGGCAGCGATTCATGCCTGGGAAATTCATTTGATCAACGAAGGGCGCACAACCAATACCGTCAAAGCTTTTTTGAGCGATGTTCAGCTTTTGGCATCCTATATTCCGCCGGATCGAACGGTCGGCTCGGTTACCACCCGAGATATTAACAATTTTCTTTCCTGGATGGAAAACGAACGGAAAGTCCCCTGCAGTCCCAAGACGTATTCCCGCCGTGTCACTTCGATTAAATCCTTTTACAAATGGCTGAAAACCTTTGGCGTCATTTCGGACGATCCTGCTGAAAAAGTGATCCAAAAATCGGTTTTAAGCCCACTGCCAGAGATCTTAACATCTGCAGAATATCAAGCGGTTTTGGATGCGGCAAACGAATTCCGTTTCGGCAAAAAACCAGATCCACGGCCAATGGCATTGGTCCAATTATTATTGGCAACTGGAATTAAGAAAAACGAGACTTTAGGAATCTCTCCGAATCATATTGATTTGGAAGATCCGGATCATCCGGTCCTTTACATTCGTTATGACTCGCCCGCGAATCGATACAAAGAGCGAAAAATCGATTTGCCGATTGATTGGATTCCAGTTTACGAAGAACATATCCAACAATATCCGCCGACAAAACGAGTNNGGCTTGAAAAAGCATTTATCTTTCAACATGTGTCGTTGGACAAGCGCGGTGCATGATTATTACTCAAATATGGACCCCGAAGCGATCCGCATCAAATTGGGCGTCTCAAAAATCCAATGGCGAGAAATTTTTATGAAATTGAAAGAGCTGCGAGATCAATATGCGCCTCCACCACAAAAAACAGTCGAAGCTTAAGAATCATAAAGAGAAAAAGGTCGGTTTCCAATTCGGGAATCGGCTTTTTTTATACCGGTTTTCCGGTAAAATAGCGCTTATTCAGTCAAAACAGCTTGAATATACAAAACTTCGACGGTTTCCGGGGTAATCTTGCCTGCTTCCGCGGATTGAAAGCCGGGAATCCAAAGGATCCGTTCACGATCGGCAATCACCGGATAAAGAGATCGCAGTTGACGGGGAAGTTTTCGGTTGATCCAAAAGTCGGATAGTTTCTGGCTTTTTCCATTCATTCCGATTGGCGCAAACCGTTCCCCCTTTTTGGCGCAGCGAATGATTATCGGCGGAGATATCTTCTCATAATCCATGAGACAGCAAAAAGGATCTTCTTTACTCATCCGCAGCAAATCGGAAAAAGTTCCCGGCTGAATGATCTTCCGTTCGGCGTTAAAAACCCAAGGTCCAATTCGGACGGGCTGTCCTTCTTGCAGATGAATTGCCGCATTCTCATTTTCAAGCTGTGGATATTTTTCGAAATTCAGCGGCGCATCTTCACAAGCAACAATCAGCAGTTCATTTTCGCGCAGCAATTTGAGTTTTTCGGGGAATGAGATTTGGTCCACCCGTTTGGCATTTCGAAAGAATGTCAGTCCGCTTTCGACGGCATCGAAGCCGAAATCGCGGGCATCGCGTCTTAAACCAAAAGCCGCTTTCCGAAGAATCCGAGCTTGTTCAGCCGGGTGTGATTCTAAAAACAGATTGCGGTTTAAAACGACCCGAGATTCATTCGATAAATCGGGAAGCACTACTTTTTCCCAACTTTGGTTGATTAAATCGTCAATCCAGTCAAGATCCGTCTGAATCACCCGGGCAGTCTTGTTTATATTTTTACGGACTTGGGGGTTATATTCGGCTTCGAGTAGCGGAATGAGTCGATTTCGTAAGCGATTGCGGAAATAA
>DCTP01000075.1:0-934 GCA_002329625.1 Leptolinea sp. UBA1437 | reverse complement strand
GGTAAAATCGGTCGGACAAGGGGAATCGTCTTCGACCATTGCGGGAAAAAAGTCCTGGGTCGCATGCCAGCCAAACCATCCGGACCGCTCCCGCGAAGAAAATGCATCAAGACGGTTTCCGCCTGATCATCGGCATGGTGACCGGTTGCCACCGCCGCGGCTCCGATTTTTTCAGCTGCATCAAACAGGAACCGGTAGCGGCATTCTCTGGCCGCTTCTTCCGTTGAAAGTTTTTGCTTTCGGGCATAAGACAGGACGTCCTGTGTTCCGCTGAGATACGGAACCGACCATTCAATACAGATTCGCCGGACGAATTCCACTTCATCCGCTGCAGAAGGCCGCAGTTGATGGTTGAAGGTAGCGGCAGTCGTTCGAAATCCGTTTTCCTGCAGATGCCATAGCAGATAAAGACTATCTGCCCCGCCCGATACCCCAACTAATATTGAGTCACCGGGGATTATGCCGCATTCTTTTTCGAGAAATTCCAAAAAACGGATTCGATCAAACGGTTCCGGTTTCATTCTGCTGTTCATCAAATCATATTCACTTATAAAAAGGCGCCGAAATCAATCCGGCGCTCTTTCGATTTTTCAATTTCCGCCAACCGTTTTTAGATCAGATCAGCGAATAAACTCATTGGGCCGATAATCAACCCGGTCAAAGTCGGCCCGGTGTGCGCCCCTAAAACCGGACTGACCGGCAACACTTCTTCAAAAATGACGTTCATTTTTTCCTGCAATTTTTCCTTCAGATATTCCACACCTTCCGGATTGATCCCATGAACAATTTGAGCGCGTACCTTCTCATTTTTGAATTTTTCATAATTGATCTCGACGATCTGCGCCAAAGCCCGCTTGAAATTGATCAGCTTTCCTGCGGTAACATAGGTTCCTTTCTCATGTTCCACCGCAATGATCGGTTTCACGTTCAGAAC
>DCTP01000146.1 GCA_002329625.1 Leptolinea sp. UBA1437 | reverse complement strand
TATTTAAAAGGGTTCCCGCTCGATAAAAAATGAGAAGTTTCTCGGTATGGACTACAAGCCATAGCCCAGATTGGTTAACGCGTCCTGTGCGGCTTTTTTGGTTGCGCTTTGTTTGCTGGAGCCGCTGCCTTTGCCGAGTGTTTTATCACCGACCATTACTTCGATTTCGTAAATCTTTGAATGGTCGGGGCCGAGCTCATTGACAACCACATATTGAGGAATGGGCAGATTTTCAGCCTGAATGATTTCCTGAAGGCGGCTTTTCGGATCTTCGCCTTTATGGTTGGAGACAATATCTTCAAAAGATTCGCTGATCATCGGAAGAATAAAATTTTGGACTGCATCGATCCCCTGATCCAAATACAGTGCACCGATAAGCGCTTCAAACGCATCGCAAAGTAGCGCCGGTTTTGTTTTCCCGCCGGCTTGTAGTTCCCCTTTGCCCAGACGCAAAGCCTGCCCCAGTCCGATTTGTTTCGCGAATTCGGCTAATTGTTCGGTATGAACCAGCGCTGCGCGGTATTTTGTCAATTCCCCTTCCGGCATTTCGGGAAGTTCGTTATATAGCCATGCTCCGACGATAAAATCTAAAATGGCGTCGCCTAAAAATTCCAACCGTTCATTGTCTTCGATCGCATCCGGATGTTCATTCAGAAAAGATCGGTGAGTCAGTGCTCGACAGAGAAGCATGGAATCATTAAATTTCAAACCGATCCGCTGTGCGAATTTTTCCGGAAGTTCATCTTCTTTATATGTTTTTATTTTCGTCATTCATTCCCCCAAATTTTTTGTTCGAAACGGAAACACACAAAATTTAGGGCTGGTTTGAACTCCGGCGGAGATCAATTTATTAATTCGGGAATCTCTTCAACAAGCGTAGAAAAACTTCCTGAATTAACCAGCCTCATTCTTTTAGTATATCAGATTTCATCCCGTTCGCTCTCGTAAATTGTCAGCAAAAGCGCCGCCAATGCGGCTGTTTCTGCTCGCAAAATCCGTTTTCCCAACGTGACTATATGCCACCCGTTCTGTTTTGCCAAAGCCGCTTCCTCCGAGCTGAATCCGCCTTCCGGGCCAGTCATAATCGTGATAGAGTTCGGCTTTTCACCCAGTGACCGGTAAACACGATAAATAGGAAGATCCTTTTCTTCTTCCCAAAAAAACAATTTTAAGGTATTTGAATCCGGTGTTTGAACGGCGGAGGAGAAATTGAGCGGTATCTTAAGGCTCGGAAGAATTCCCCGCCCCGATTGTTCAGCGGCTTCCCGAACGATTTTCTGCCAGCGTTCCATTTTTGAATCGAGATCCCGCACTTCCCGGATCAAACAGCGCTCGGAAATGGTGGGAACGATACAACTCGCGCCGACCTCCGTACATTTTTGCAGCATCCATTCAAATTTCTCCCGTTTTGTCAGCGGAATAAAACTGATAATCGGTATCAAAGGTTCCGCTTCGACCGGCATTTCTCCGATGATCTCTCCGAAAGGGTTCTTTTCGTTTGCGTAACGCAACGATACCCGATAAGCTTTGCCGCTGTTATCCAAAACGCAGACTTGGTCTTCCTCTTTTAATCTCAATACCAGCCGAATTTGGTCCGCGATCTCATCGGGAAAAACGACTCGCGTTCCATTAATCGATTCGGGCGGGACAAAAAAACGATTCATTCCGTTTGCTCCTCTGATGTCTCAAAGATATTGTTTTTATCATCGAAATCGGTGCCGCCGATGACGACCGTATACTCGCCGCGCGGCGCTTCCATCGCAAATTTTTCCGATAATTCTTTCAACCTGCCGCGATCAACTCTTTCAAATTTCTTGGTCAGATCGTTGGCGACAGCCGCGCTGCGGTTACCGAAGACTTCCAGCGCGTCTTTCAAGAAAGCCGGCAGACGATAAGGGCTTTCATAGTAAATCAATGTGTAAGGGCTCATCGCATCCGCTTCCAAAAACCGTTTCCGTTGTCCGGACTTACGCGGAGGAAAGCCGCGAAAAGTGAATGAATGAACCGGCAAACCGGAAAGCGTAAGAGCGGGGATCAGAGCCGTTGCACCCGGAATCGCGGTGACGGGAATATGATTCGCCAACGCTTCCCGAACTAACGTGAAGCCGGGGTCTGAAACAGAAGGCGATCCGGCGTCCGTGACCAATGCGACATTTTTGTCCGCGAAAAGATGCTCCATTACTTTCGGTAAGGCCCTTTTTTCGTTATCTTCGCGGAAAGAAATCTGCGGTTTTTTGATTTCGAAATGTTGCAGCAACAAACCGGTCTTTCGGGTGTCTTCACTGACGACCAGATCGACCTCTTGCAGCGTTTCGATCGCTCTTAATGTGATATCTTTCAGATTTCCGATCGGTGTGGAGACTAAATACAACATTCCGCATCCTGTCCCAATCTTTGTTTCATGATTTGAATCGCTTCGGGATTGTTGTCGATCAAAATGCAATCCCGGCCCATTTCGGCGCAGACTACGCCGACTGTGCCGCTTCCGGCAAAAAAATCCAGCACCAGATCACCAGGGTCGGAAGAAGCCGTAATGATCCTTCGAATGATTCCCAGAGGTTTCTGGGTCGGATAGCCGGTTTTTTCTTTGCTGTTTGTCGGAACAATGGTGTGCCACCAAGTATCCGTGGGAAGCTTTCCTCTTTCACTTTTTTCTTTCCCAACCAAGCCGGGAGCCATATAAGGAATTCGATCGATTTCGTCGACATTGAATGTGTAGTGCTTCGGATCTTTCGCATAAAACAGGATATTATCGTGTTTCGGTGGCCATTTTTTTTTGGTGCGGGCACCGTAATCATATGCCCAGATAATTTCGTTCAGGAACGAATCCCGTCCGAAGATTTCATCCAGCATGATTTTGCAATAGTGGACCTCGCGATAATCGATATGAAAATAAAGCGATCCGTCATTTTTTAGAATCCGGTATGCTTCTTCCATTCGGGGCTGCAAAAATTCGACAAAATCATCAAACCGATCGTCATAAGAACGCTGACTGATCTTTTCCGAATGGTAACGTTGTCCTTGAAAACCGACCCGATCCCCCTCTCCGTCTCGGACTACCCGAATCGAAGTCCTTTTCTGAGCATGACCGGTATTAAAGGGTGGATCGATATAGATCAGATCGACAGATTGATCATCCATCCGCTTCAAGGCTTCCAGATTATCCTGAAATAAGATTTTTATCATTCTTTTGTATGAGCAGCTGTACTGCCGATTCATTCGGTCATCGAAGGAAAATTTGCGATCAACCTAAGAGCATGCGATCATTGGCATAGGATTCGGTCCCGCTTTTTTCAAAGAGAGTCATCAAGTCTTCCACTTTCATCTCTTTTTTCTTTTCCGCGGGGATGTCCGCGATGATCTTCCCTTCGCTCATCATAATCGTCCGATTCCCATATTCAAGCGCATCCTTCATATTATGAGTGACCATCAACGTTGTCAGATGATTTTCCTTTACCAATTTAGCGGTCAAATAGAGTACTTTCTTACCGGTAGCCGGATCCAACGCTGCCGTATGTTCATCCAACAGCAACAGTTTCGGTTTCTTGATGGTCGCCATTAAGAGAGTGAGTGCCTGACGTTGTCCTCCGGAAAGAAGTCCGACTTTCGTTTTAATTCGATCTTCGAGTCCCAACTCGAGTTCGGCAAGCTGATCATAAAAGAGGTCATGCTCGCCTTTTGCCATACCCCAATTCAGGGTTCGAGTCTTCCCGCGGCGTAAAGCAATCGCAAGATTTTCTTCGATCGTCATATTGCCGGCGGTCCCCATCATCGGATCCTGAAAAACTCTGCCGATCCATTGGGCGCGTTTATATTCCGGTTGATAGGTAATATCGATATCATCGATAAAAATAGCCCCTTCATTGACGAAAAAACGACCGGAAATCGCATTTAATAAGCTGGATTTTCCGGCGCCATTTCCGCCGATCACCGTGACGAAATCCCCTTCATTCAAGGTTAAATCAAGATTCACCAGTGCGGTTTTTTCACTCACCGTTCCCGGTTCGAATATTTTTGTTATATTTTCAATCCTGAGCATTTCTTCTTTCCTGATCAGATCGACTTAAGCATCGATGAGGCTTTTTTGGAAGCCCTGCGCTGTTTGATAACCGGCAGAGACAAAGCGATAATCACAATGATCGATGTGAAAAGTTTCAGGTCTGTCGGTTCAACGGAGATCGGAATTACTATCTTACCCAGATGAATTTCAAAATCGATTTCAAGAATCAGGGAGATGATAATTCGGTAAACAATACTGCCGAGAACAATTGAGACCATATGCTGAAGAACGCCTTTTTTCCCGAACAGTACTTCCCCGATAATTACCGAAGCCAAGCCGATCACAATTGTGCCGGTTCCCATACCGATATCCGCATAACTCTGCTTTTGAGCAATGATTGCGCCGGCTAAGCCGATCAACGCATTACCGATGATCAAACCGATCATGAACATACTGTCGGTATCGACGCCCATCGCCCGAATCATATACACATTATTGCCCGTTGCGCGAACGGAATAACCCAATTCGGTATTCAGGAACCACCACAGAATAAATATAATTATAGCGACAATTAATAATCCCAAAATGAAAGTAGATGCTTTACTGGCTGTATGTAATATACTTTCGAATTTTGTAAAGACCGTATCCATACGTAAGAGGGAAATATTCGCTTTGCCCAAAATTCTCAGATTGATGGAATAGAGGGCTGTCATGGAAAGGATGCCAGCTAAAAGGATCGGAATTTTAAGCTTGGTATGCAGGATTCCGGTGAATGTCCCGGCAATTGCCCCGCCGCCGATTGCCGCCAAACAAGCCAAAAAAGGATCTCCGCCATCCGAGATGATCCGGGCTGCTATCGCCGCACCGAGCGGGAAAACTCCTTCGCAAGATAAATCGGCAATATCCAGAATTCTGAAAGTAAAGAAAACTCCGATTGCCAATATCGCCCATAGAATTCCCAATGATATTGCATTAATCAGTATATCCAGCACAATTCCCTCGGTATTTTTAAATCAAGTGTAATTCTATCATGCGATTTTATAATGAATTTGTCATGATGATTGATATAATTACACTCTAAATTCGGCTGTTTGACCGTTTCTATAAAACATGGTTAAATAGCATACGAAATGCGTTGACGGAAAGAGTACCGTCAGTGGGAATCCACAGCGAATCCGGGAGGGTGAAAGCCGGACGATCAAGCTGACGAGGAAAATCGTTTCTGAGCAATGATCCGAAACTGTATTCCGAGGAGGAAACGGGAGTAAGTGATTCGGATAATCCGCCGTTATCGGATAGAAAGTGTTCATATTCATGCAGAATATGAAAACAAGGGTGGTACCGCGGAATTTACCCCGTCCCTTTCGGGACGGTTTTTTTATTAATGATATCTCTCAGCCGAACTGGCTGGAAACAAATAAGGAGTCTTATGTTTAAACCGGTTTCATCCAAACTGAATGTCAATGAAATGGAAGAAGGGGTTCTGA
>DCTP01000033.1 GCA_002329625.1 Leptolinea sp. UBA1437 | reverse complement strand
AAGCACGCCGAGGTCACGAGGTGCAAACGTCCCGCTCCAAAACTCTTTCCCAACAACTAAAGCTTCCGGCAGAATCTTTGCTTTACGGAAAGTGTTTGTTTTTATTTTCACAAATTTCTTTTATCACAAAGATACCTTGATTTTACAAAATCATATAGAAAATAAGTCATACGGACAATTATTTGTTCGATTTTTCAAAGAAATCATTATTATTTATTTTTCTTATAGAATATTTTTATCTATTCCATAAATTTATTTGTGACGAATCAAACAAAAAAAACGAACAGATATGGTATACTGACAAGTGATAAATGTCTGACATTTATCGGCAATCTATCAATTACTCTTATCAGAAAACGCATATAAACTTATATCAATCAAATCAAATCATAATTATATAATGCTGTAAAAGGAGATCGTTAAGGATGAACAATGAAGAAATCAACCCGTTTGAATTAGCTCAGAAACAATTCGACCATGTCGCGGATATGCTTGAATTGCCAGAAGACGTTCGCTCGTATTTACGGTGGCCACGGAAAGAATTTCATGTCCGTGTTCCGCTTCGTATGGATAATGGCGAACTGAAGCTGTTTAATGGCTATCGCATTCAACACAACAATGCGTTAGGCCCTAATAAAGGCGGTTTACGATTTTATGCGGGAGAGACGGTCGATACCGTCCGCGCTCTCGCAACTTGGATGACTTGGAAATGCGCCGTTGCCAATATCCCGCTGGGAGGCGGGAAAGGCGGAATCAATGTGGATCCTTCCACACTCAGTGATGCGGAAAAAGAACGCCTGATTCGCGGTTATGTCCGTTTGCTCTGGAAGAATTTCGGACCGAGAGTGGATATTCCCGCACCGGATATGGGTACCAACGCACAAATGATGTGCTGGTTCATGGACGAATATTCTCAACAAATGGGTCAATATGTTCCGGGCGTAGTCACCGGCAAACCGGTCGGCGCTGGTGGATCACTCGGAAGAAACTCGGCTACGGGATATGGTGTTGTAGTCTGCATTCGGGAAACGATGAAAAGACTCGGCTACAATCCCAAAGGAATGACCGCATCAATTCAAGGTTTCGGAAATGTCGGTCAATACAGTGCTACAAATTTCGTGGAAATGTTGGGCGGTATCGTCAAATGCGTTTCNNGATCCGCGATTTTTGATGAGTATCACCGATCAATACGGAATGATCAATAAAGGGAAGGCCCAAGAAGCTGGATATGAGATCCTGGACGGAGATGCCTGGCTCAGTATGGATGTAGATGTACTGATTCCGGCTGCTCTCGAAGGCCAAATCCGAGCGGATAATGTTGAAAAGATTAGTCCGAAGCTGAAAATCCTTGCCGAAGCAGCCAACGGACCCACCATGACCGAAGCAGACGAAGTGATCAAAAAGCGCGGTTATTTCTTGATTCCCGATTTTCTGTGTAATTCGGGCGGCGTGACCTGCTCCTATTTTGAAGGGGTTCAAAATGATGCCAACTTCTATTGGAGCGAAGAGGAAGTCGAGAATAAATTGGATGACAAGATGACGATTGCCTTTAATTCCGTTTATCAAATGGCCGAAGATCGCAAGGTATATATGCGCGACGCGGCTTACATGGTTGCAATTCAACGGGTCGTTACCGCCATGAGAATGCGCGGATGGGTATAGAATCCTAATAATTGCTTATTGAAAAAAAAGCCTATTGCCGAACGGCAATAGGCTTTTTTTATAACCAATCCGCTTTTTATGAATTACTGATCGATTGTGACATCCTTTGGCGAGGTTGGTTCCAACGGAATAATTAAGGCGCAAAGAAAATAAATCAATAAAAAGGGGATAAAACCTGTTATGAATATTAATATAATCCACGCCACCCGAATAATTGTTGCGTCGATTCCAAAATACTTCCCTAGTCCGCCACATACACCTGCGATAAATCGATCTTTCTGACTACGATATAATTTTTTGTGTTCCATGTTTTTTCTCCTGTCTCATACTCATATACGTATTTTTCGTAGGATTGTTGCAGAATAGACCTATATTATTGTTGAGTATAGATATTTTTCCATTGAGAAACCGCACAGTTTGAATCGCTCCGTGTAAGCGATTCAATGTTATAAAAAAGACTGCGCATTCCGATACTGTTTTTCAATCCGCAGATCCGATTACTGGACAATCCGATAGCCGGGTAAAAATAGAGCGGAATTACCGGCAAATCCTCCGCAAATAATTGTTGAACTTTTTTGGCTTTTAATAGATAGTCATCTTCCATCGGAGAAGTGTTCTGAGCAATATTGCAGGCTGAATCAAACTCGGCCGATTGATAACCGCCGACATTTAAACCAATCCATTGATTGTCCTCATTCGGAATTTGGCTGCTCCGGTAAAGGGAACAGGGAGATTGATCGCCGCTTGCCCATGCAAACATTGCCAAGTCAAATTTCCTGCCAAATACAGATCCTTCCGGTCCCTGCGCATAGATTTTCGCTTGATCCTCTGCTTGAACGGTTACCGAAATTCCGCAATCCGCCAATTGATCACGAATTAATTCAGCCGTTTTGATTCTTTCGGCAGATTCGGAGGTCTCTAAAGTAACGGCAAATTCTGTTCCATCCGGAACTCCCTCCACACCCGAAGAAACACGCGGTGTAGTCGAATCCCCGTCAGAATCGATCCATCCGGCATCTTCGAGCAAAGCCCGACCTGCTACCGGATCGAATTCGGTATCAGTCAGATTTCCGACAAACAGGCTATGTTGTGAAGGATAAAACCCCTGAGGAATTTCACTCTGACCATATAAAACCTGTCGAATCAGTGCTTCGCGATCCAAACAGCGAGCGATCCCTTTTCGGACGCCCAGATCGGAAAAATAACTGAAGGCATTTTCGTCTAGGGGATCAATGTTCATTGTGAGTTGTTCCCAGACCGTTTGCGGTTGGATATATGCGGAGATCTTTCCATCTCGAACATCTTCCAGGATCGGTTCTAAATTCGGTAGAAGATCAACAGACGTATCAACAATATCACAGCTGCCGCTCTTTAATGCTGCCAGATTATTATCACCGGCTTTTCCATAAAAATGAAANNCATTTCGGACAACGGTGATCTGATCACCCGGGATCCATTCCGCTATTTTGTAAGCTCCCCAACCGATCGGTGTCCGATTGATTTCTTCGTCAACCAAAATTTCCGCCGCTTTCATATTTCCCATTACATGTTCGGGCAATGGTAGCCAGAAGACATCAGACGCTTTTTGAGGGACAAAACCGGGAATGCCTTGCCAGACTACCGTATGGTCATCAATCCCTTCATAGCTTTTTGTCAGATTTAACATTTTTTTTGAACCGGGAATCGCCGGATCGCCAGCCAGTTTCCATGAATAAACCGAATCTTTTGCTGATAGTGTTTCACCATCCGACCATAGTATGCCGGATTTTATTTTATATGTAATCGTTGCTTGATAGAAGCTCAGAGTCGTAACTCCGTCCCATTGAACCGTACAAGCATCCGATCCACAGACATCCTGCCCATTGGCAGGGGTGACTTCCACTCCCGGCGCAAGGGTGACCACTTCTCCTCTGGAATTCATCACGATATCGCCTGCCTTTGCCTGGACTTCATCTTTTACAAAATCGACATTTTCAAAAATGACGGGAACATCGCGACCGTCGATCGTATCAAACGGTCCATCATAAATGCTTTCAAGCACTGACCAACCGGATTTAGAAGAATTATTATAGATAAACAGACTGCTTGGTTCGCTTCCAAGACAGATATTCAATACCTTTGAGGGATCGATTGTAGGTTCTGACTTTTCGACTTCTGAAACAGATTTGGTTACGGCGATTTCAGCAATTGCCTGCTGGGTCGAAATTGCCATTTCAGTTAATATAGATTCAATGCTTTTCTTTTCCGGTGTTACAGTCACATCCATCGGTGATTCCGGTGTATTGCAACCTGCAAGACACATTACAAAAATCATAAGAAATAAAATCCGCTTCATTCAGTTTCCCCACTTCGGTCGAATAACAATCCAAAATGATTATACCTTAGGCGTCATATAAAAAAAGACTCTGGTTGCGGGACGTCGAGGACGCCGTCCCCTACACAAACCCTCGCCCGACGGGAGAGGGTCAGGGTGAGGGA
>DCTP01000140.1 GCA_002329625.1 Leptolinea sp. UBA1437 | reverse complement strand
CGAGGACGCCGTCCCCTACAAAAAGACAGCGCAAACATAACCCGAAATAAAAAATCGTTTCTTATTGCCAATTCATACAAACATCAATCCAGCCTATCGCACCGGAATATTTCTCCAATTCAATGATCGATAACCGAATCACGCTGTGACTGTCTCCCGCAGCGGGATATACCGTCTCAAACCGTTTGAGCGATTGATCCAAATAAACCCGAACACCCTCTTTTACGGCGAATGGGCAAACCCCTCCCACAGCGTGTCCGACGAGTTCTTCCGCTTCCTCAGGTTTTACCATCACGGCTTTCGATCCAAAAACAGCTTTGAATTTTGAATTATCAACTTTCGCATCCCCCGCCGCCACGATGAGGATACATCCCCTGTTCAGACGAAAAGCTAAAGTTTTTGCAATCTCGCCGGAGCTACAAGACAATAATCCGGCAGCCAATTCTACGGTCGCGCTGGATTCTTCGAATTCCCGAATTCGATCGGAAATCCCATACTGATCAAAATATGCTTTCACACTTTCAACGGACATGCTTATTCCTCTTTGCTGAATTGTATTTCATCTTCAGATACAGAAATCCGTCTACAAATAAACATTCTCGACCAAATCATACAAAAAATACTTATCGGATCAACTCTGGCAATATTTTAGAAATATCCCCATGAAGCACGTAATTTGCCCTATGATCATAAGGAGTAGCAGAGCGATTTACCAGAATCAATTTTTCTCCCGAATAATATTGTAACAAACCGGCGGCTGGATAAACTACCAACGAAGTGCCGCCCACAATAAGAACTTCCGCATGAGAAATGGAATCCACCGCTTTCATCAATTCTTCTTGATCCAAAGTCTCCTCATAAAGAACCACATCCGGTCGAATGATCGCGCCGCAAGAATCGCATCTCGGTACCGAATCAAATTGCAAAATGTCATGTAAATGAAATGCTTTTTGACAGCCTGTGCAATAAAATCGATAAATGTTCCCATGCAATTCAATCACATTTTCAGAGCCGGCTTTTTGATGGAGCCCGTCAATATTTTGGGTAATAATTGCCCGCAATTTGCCTTGTTTTTCCAATTTCGCCAACGCAATATGTGCCGCATTGGGTTGTGCATCAGGAAACAACATATTTCGCCGCAAGTTTTCATAAAATTCTTGCGGATGCTGTATGAAAAAATGATGGCTCAACATTGTCTCCTGAGAATATTTTCCCGCCGGTGTTTGATTATATAATCCGTCGGGCGAACGAAAATCCGGGATAGCGGAGGCGGTGGAAACTCCGGCGCCACCAAAGAACACAATATGATCGCTATCCGCGATTATTTTTCTAACCATTGAAAAAGTATCCGTTTCCATTTTTTTCCTTTATATTCATTATCTATAGTTACTTTATCAAAAATTTTCCTTTTTAATCCAAAATAATTTAACGAGAGGAAAAACCTCATAAATCGTTTTAAAAGTCATAATCTTTTTCTAATATTAAATTAGCATCACATAACCCAAAAATCAACAGTAGTACAATAACTAACATTTCTTTAAAAATTCGAAAAAGGTTTCTGACAAATTCAGAAGTAAGAATTTTGGGCAAATATATTTTAATGACACAAAAAACCAGACTCATATAAAAGTGTTCGATATTTGCAATCCAAATTCAGCATCAATAAGGAGATTTAAGCATGGATAAGAAAAAAATAGTCGCAGTGGTAGGTTTGGGAGCAATCTTACCCGATGCGCTAGATGTTCCTTCGTTTTGGAACAATATTATTTCAAATAAATATTCAATCACCGAGGTTCCTTCGGACAGATGGAACGTAGATCTTTATTACGATCCCGATCCGGCCGCAGTGGACAAAACATACAGCAAAATCGGTGCATTTGTCAAAGGATACCGATTTGATTCCCTCAAGAACGGAATCGCAATTCCGCCGAAAGTGCTGGAAGTAATGGATATTACTCAACAATGGGCTATTTCAGCCAGCCGGCAAGCTCTCACGGATTATGGATATCCGGAAAGAAAACTGAATCCGGAACGTGTCGCTGTCATCTTCGGGAACGCGGATGGCGGTGAAAGGCATTATCGTTCAACCATGAGAATTCTGTTGCCAGAAACGTTAGAATTTCTTCGGTCAGTTCCGGATTTTGCACAACTGCCGGAAGATATTCGATCAGCCATTGAAAAAGGCATGGCGAAAAATATTCATTCTTCCATTCCGGTAACCTCGGAAGATACTTTACCGGGGGAGATTTCAAACATTATCGCCGGACGGGTTGCCAACGTCTTCAATTTCAATGGACAGAATTTTGTAACTGATGCGGCTTGTGCTTCCTCAATGGCAGCGCTTCAGGCTGCTGCCGAAGGATTAATCGCTCATAAATTTGATGCCGTTCTGACAGGCGGTATCGATCGAAATATGGGACCGGAATCCTATGTTAAATTCAGTAAGATCGGCGCTTTGAGTGCGGACGGATCCCGACCCTATGCCGAGGGTGCCAACGGTTTTGTCATGGGCGAAGGCGCGGCAGTTTTCCTTTTAAAAAGATTGGAGGATGCCGAACGGGATGGTGATCAAATTTATGCGGTTGTTTGCGGCATCGGCAGCAGCTCCGACGGCAAGGGAAAGGGGATAACCGCACCCAATCCCGTCGGGCAAAAGCTGGCAATCGAACGAGCTTGGCAGGATGCGGGAATATTCCCGGAATCCGCCGGTTTGGTCGAAGGCCACGGGACATCGACGAAGGTAGGGGATGTGGCTGAGGTAAATAGCCTGAACGCAATTTTCGGTTCAAGCGGACTGAAAAACGGCAGCGTAGTCCTTGGTTCGGTAAAATCAAATATCGGCCATTTGAAAAGCGCTTCCGGTGCCGTCGGTTTGTTAAAAACGATCCTCTCTCTCCATCATCGGGTACTTCCGCCTTCGGCAAATTTCAGCAAACCGAATCCCAGTATCGATTTCAACAATCTGCCCTTCAGAGTGAACAAACAAGCCGAAGAATGGACGGTAAAAGAGGGAAATCACCGCTATGCGGGAGTCAGCGCATTCGGTTTCGGAGGAACCAATTTCCATATCGTATTAGAAGAATACTATCAGGGGATCGGAGGCACGTCGAGCTCGACTTATGCCATTCCGATTGATATCCATTCCTTGACAGGAAATTCGATAGCCGCATTTGACCGGTCAAATTCAGAAATAAAACAGGAAGCCATGAAAGTTCCGACAAAATCTCAAGAAATCGATATCGATGAAATCAAACGGTATGTTCTGAGGACAGTCAGCGAAAAAACGGGATACCCCGTCGAAATGTTAGATCCAGAATTGGACCTGGAAGCAGATTTAGGGATTGACACCGTAAAACAAGCTGAACTTTTTGCCACGATTCGGAATAATTATGGCATTCCCCGCCGTGAAGACCTTATTTTAGCCAATTACAATACGCTTTCAAAATTGATTGATTTTATTCGGGAGTCTTTAACTTCTGGCTCTGCTCAAAGTACTCCATCAGTAACGGAACAAAAAGAAGAAGTTGAAACAAAAACTTTACTGGAGAATATATCTTCGGAAACCACGGAATTAAAGCCCTATCAAGGTTTGTTTTTTGCCTCAGCGGATTCCACCGCTGAATTAGCAGCTGCTTTAAGACAAAAATTAACAGATCTTCAAGCGGGAATGCCGCATGAATCCCACATTCCTTCAGAAGCAGAACGATCTCGCACGGAACGGATTGCCATCGATTATGCGGATATCAAAGAACTTCCTGCAAAGCTGGAGAAAGTTTTAACGGCTCTAGACACCCATACTGCCGGTGCTTGGAAATCTGCACAGGCTTACGGCATTTATCACGGAAGTGGAAAACCGGGAAAAGTAGCTTTTCTCTTCCCAGGTCAGGGATCGCAATATGTCAATATGCTGCGGGATTTATGGGACTCTGAACCCATCATTCGTGAAACGTTTCTTGAAGCGGATCGAATCATGACTCCGATCTTGGGACGTCCGCTGACCGCCTACATCTATACTGAGGGTGGCGAACAGGAAATCAAACAAGCTGAAAACGAATTAAAAAATACCGCGATTACCCAGCCCGCGGTACTGACGGCAAACGTCGCGATTTTACGAATTTTACAGAAATACGGCATCGAGCCGGATTTGGTCATGGGTCACAGTTTGGGTGAGTATGCAGCATTGGTGACAGCTGGAGTCCTGACCTTTGCCGAGGCGCTGGAAGTGGTATGCGCACGTGGTCAGGAAATGAGCAAAATCAAAGTAGATGATCCGGGATGTATGGCAGCCGTTTCGGCACCAATTGAAAAAGTCGAAGAAGTCATTCAATCGATCGATGATTATATTGTGATTGCAAATATTAACAGCCCGGTCCAATGCGTATTAGGCGGAACAACAAAAGCGATTGATACAGCTATGTCAAAGTTTCAGGCGGAAGGTTATCAAATTGTCAAATTAGCCGTTTCACACGCTTTCCATACCAAAATTGTCGCTCCGGCAAGTGCGCCCCTACGGGAGGTAATCGCCCGTATGAATGTGAAGCCACCCCTCCTTCCGATTGTCGCAAATGTCACCGGAGAACTGTATCCGACCGACCGTGAAGCCATTCTGGATATGCTGGCAAAGCATGTATCTTCACCAGTTCAGTTCATTAAAGGGATGCAAACTCTTTACGAAAACGGGGCACGAATTTTTATTGAAGTCGGTCCGAAAAGAGTTTTGACCGGTATTGCCAATGATAATCTGAAAGGTAAGGAAGATGTCACCATTTTGGCGACAAACCATCCCCGCAAAGGTGGAAAAGCAAGCTTTAATGAAGCGCTTTGTGGAATTTATGCTGCCGGCATTATCAGCTCCAAACCGCAACATCGGGAAACCGTCGTCGAATCTGTCAAAAACGAAGTCCCGACCGATTTAGTTCAAGGGGAAGTATTTTCTTTCCCGCAAGATAACCAGCCCGTTTTCGGTTCCGTCGTAATCAGCGGAGTCGGTCTGGGGCTGCCCGGCAGGAATCACCACATTTTCGACGATGAAAATGTCCGCAGCATCCTGAACGGAGAGATCCGGATCGATCCATTAACAGAGGAAAAACGCCAACATCTATTGGAAAAGCGGGTAACCCGCTTGATCAAAAGCGAATCCGGTGCAGTAATGGAAAACATTACCGATCTTGATCAAACCGTGAAACTTGCCGGTCAGGGCGGTGATTTTGATGCGGTGGAAGAATTCGGCTTTCCACAAGAGCGTGCAGAATCACTTGATACTGCGTCAAAGTTAGCGATGGCAGCCGGAATCGAAGCGTTAAGGGATGCGGGAATTCCGTTGGTTTTACATTATAAACAAACCACCAAAGGAACTTTTCTACCGGACCGTTGGCAACTACCGGAATCCATGCGAGATGAAACCGGTGTAATTTTCTGTTCCGCATTTCCTGGCTATAATCGGATGGCTGAGGAAACAGACCGTTTCTACCAAAATCAGATATTGGAAAAACAGCTCGAGCAACTTCGCTCAATCGCGAATTTAGCAAATTCATTGAATTCAAATGCCGAAAATCCGCTTCAAAATGAAATACAGAAGAAAATTACTGATCTGGAAGAACGGATAAAGGAAAATGATTATCATTTTGATCGGCGCTTCGTATTTCGCGTCCTTTCCATGGGCCATTCCCAGTTTGCGGAATTGATTGGAGCCAGAGGCCCGAATACTCAAATTAATGCCGCTTGTGCGACAACGACTCAGGCAGTTGCCATTGCGGAAGATTGGATTCGCACTGGTCGATGCCGGCGAGTAGTCATTATTTCGGGCGATGACGTCACGACTCCCCTCCTTTTCCCATGGATCGGGACCGGGTTGTTCGCAACCGGAGCCGCTACAACCGAGGGAAATTTACGGTTGGCTGCCATCCCATTTGACAAAAGACGGAACGGCATGATTATCGGGATGGGAGCGGCTGCGCTGGTTGTCGAAAGCCAAGACGCCGCTCAGGAACGCGGTGTCAGAGCGATCGGAGAAATCTTAGCCACTTGCATTGCCAACAGCGCTTATCATGGCACTCGTCTGGATATGCAGCATATCAGCGAAGTGATGGATCGGTTGCTTTCGACCGCTGAAAACAGATTTGGGATCCGACGGGAGAAAATCGCTTCGCAATTGATGTTTATGTCCCATGAGACTTATACTCCGGCGAGAGGCGGCAGTGCCAGTTCGGAAATCCATGCGCTGCGGTCCTGCTTCGGAGATCAGGCAAATCGCATTATCATCGCTAATACAAAGGGGTTTACCGGCCATGCCATGGGCGCCGGTATCGAAGATGCCGTAGCCATGAAGGCTTTGGAAACCGGTAAAATTCCCCCAATCGCCAATATTCAAGAGGGCTTTGAACCGGATCCCGATCTGGGCGATTTGAATTTGTCCAGAGGCGGAGAATATAACCCGCAGTATGCGCTCAGATTAGGGGCGGGATTCGGTTCTCAGGTTGCAATGAGTCTGATTCATAAAATTCCCGGCGTCGGTTCCCGCATCGATCAGAAAAAATATAACCGTTGGCTGTCTGATATCAGCGGATATGAACAAGCGGAATTGGAAGTTGTTAAACGAACCTTACGGATAAAATCCGAGGGAGTCCCCACCAGAAAACCGGCTTATTCAACCTGGAAATATGGTGATGTGCCGGTCATTCGAGCTGCGTTTGATGATGCCACTGAGCCCGTCAACGCTTCGGCTCAGAAGCCGGCTTCGATTACGGTTCCGCCGACCGATTTGGTGGTATCACAACCTGAAAGAAGCCAGCCTGTGGAAAATCAACCGGTAGTTCTTCCTAATGAATCAACCATTTTGAACGAATCGGAAATCAAGGCGTATGTCCTTTCGATCGTCAGCGAGAAAACCGGATATCCCGTCGAAATGCTGGATCCGGATTTGGACCTTGAGGCTGATTTGGGTATCGATACGGTGAAACAAGCCGAACTTTTCGCTGCGGTCCGTTCTCACTACGAAATACCCAGGAAGGAAGATTTAAATCTTTCCGAATACAATACGCTGGCAAAAGTAATTGATTTCGTAAAAGAGAATCTCACCGCTAAAGAATCGACAGTCGCAGAAAGCGAACAACCGGTTCGAGAAGAGACAAAACAAGCCGACATCCGGAAAGAAGAGTTTGTGCCGTCGGTGCAAACTGCGGGTATGAATCGGAATGATATCAAACAATTCGTATTAGCAACCGTCAGCGAAAAAACCGGTTATCCAGCAGAAATGTTAGATTTGGATCTTGACTTGGAAGCCGACTTGGGCATTGATACGGTAAAGCAAGCGGAACTTTTCGCAACGATCCGAACGAATTACGGCATCCCTCGTCAGGAAGACTTAAATCTTTCCAATTACAACACCTTATCAAAGGTAATTGATTTCGTCCAAAATTCCATCGATATGCCCGCCTTATCCGTTCAATCGGAGACCGCCGAAAAAGTGTCAACTGCCCTCGGAAAAACTCCGGATGAAATCCGAACGGTTTCTTCCGAAACAGAGAAATCGGAAGCATCCGCCCCTAAGTCTTCGCTTGTCCCTCGCGTTCCGGTACCGGTTTTATTCCCGCGAATCGATCTATGCCTCCCAACTGAGGTCCGGATGCAAGGCAGCAAAATAATCATCGTCGGGGACCACGGAAAAGTCGCTGAAGCCTTAATCGAAAAATTGGAAGCGGCGGGAGCTCAAACCCGCCTGACTACACTCTCAAAAGTTCGGGAGGATTTATCAACTTGGGGAAAGGGAGAAAAACCGGACGGACTTTATTTCCTTCCTTCTCTTGATCCTGATCCGGTTTGGGAAGTGAACCGCGTAAAAGATTGGGAAAACGCACTTACGAAAACTGAAGAAGCTCTCTATTCAATCGGGACAATCCTTCCGGATAGCGCCTTCCTGATCGGTGCCACCCGCATGGGCAGTTTCAATGGCCTGATGAATTGTGAGAATCCTCTCAACGGAATTGTCACTGGATTTATGAAGTCACTGCGTCGGGAACGGCCTCATCAGTTGGTAAAAGTCGTCGATTTCAACGACCAAGCATCTCCCGATTATGTTGCCGATGCATTGATCTCGGAAACCTTGCAAGATCCCGTTACGGTGGAAATCGGCCGCGAAAATGACCTTCGGAACGGGATTGCCTTACAGGAACAGGAATGTGAAACTGTCGACACCGGAACAGGAACGCTTCAAGCCGGCAACACTTTTGTCGTAAGCGGCGGGACCGGCGGAGTGACCGGGGTAGTTATTCAGGATTTGGCAAAAGCCACGCATGGTTCGTTCTTCCTGCTCGGCAGAACCGAGCTGCCCGCCGAAAACGACGCAGATTTATTGAAACTGAAACAAGATCGAAAAGGATTCGGTTTGGAATTGCAAGAAAGAATGCGGCAAGGCGGTGAAAAAGTCACCCCTGTCCAAATTGAGAGACAGCTTCTCGCTTTAGAACGAGCTGCGAAAACTTTAGACGTGATGAAAACGGTGGAAGCTGCCGGTGGCCATGCCCGATACATTCTATGTGATGCCACGGATGAAAATTCGGTTATCCACGCGATTGAAACAATTCGGGAAGCTACGGACAAAGTGGATGTTTTCATCCATGCGGCGGGGTTGGACAAAAGCCGAAAAATCGAATCCAAAACGCTTGAAGAATTTCAACAGGTTATTGATGTAAAAGCCAAAGGCTTCAAATATATTTTCAACGCTCTCGAAAACAATCATCTCTTGCCAGACAAAGTAGTATTCTTTTCATCGGTAGCCGGTCGATTCGGAAATTCCGGACAAACGGATTACGGTGCCGCCAATGACCTGCTGGCAAAATATGCCCAATGGCTGCCTAAAAGATACCCTGGAATGCAAGCCGTTGCCATCGACTGGAGCGCTTGGGCGGAAGTGGGGATGGCAAGCCGTGGAAATATGCCGCGCCTGATGGAAATGGCGGGAATCGATCTCTTGAAACCCGAAGAAGCCGCCCCAATGGTTCGAAACGAATTAAATCTCGGCCACAGCGGTGAAGTTATCATCGCCGGTTCTTTAGGAATTCTGGAATCTTCATTGAATGAGAAAAATTGTGGAATGGATATCGAAAAAGCGGATGTGGCTTTAAGAGCTGGAACGCCGATTCATCGCATGTTCAGCCATCTTACCGCTTTCGACAGCAACTCTGGAATCCAGCTCGAAGGTGAATTGGACCCGGCTCAGTTATCCTATTTGCGTGATCATGCCATCAATGGAATTCCCGTTTTACCGGGTGTGGTGGGAATCGAAGGATTTGCGATCGCTTCCAAACACATTGCTTCCGTCTTAGCCTCAACCTGCAAGGGATTTGAAATCGAAAAGCTGGAGAAGATCCGCTTCCAAGCACCCCTTAAATTCTATGGGAATAAAACAAGAAAAATCGCCTGGCACGCGGCTGCTTATCGGAAACCGGAAGGAATCGTCATCAAAGCAAGTTTGGAGTCGGACATAAATCGTCGCGATGGCACAATCAGCCATTTGCACCATTTTGATAGTCTGGTATATCTGACACAAAACCCAATGGAAGCCGAATCTGTCACTGCAGCTCCCAGATGGGGAAAACGAAGATCTATTTCATCGGAAGAAATCTATAAATTATACTTTCACGGGCCGTCATTTCAGGTTCTGGATGCGGCACAACTCTCCGAAAACGCTGTATTGGGTAAATTCAATAGACAATTGATGAACGTTCCAGCCGATGAGGTTGTCCCTTATATGAAATCTTTGTTGATTGAGTTATGTTTTCAGTCTGCTGGATTATGGGAAGTAGGCTCGACCGGTATTCTTTCTCTGCCTCAATCCGTCGGAAACTTAAGTTTCCATAAACAATCGATCAACAAAGGCCCAATTTTTGCGGAAGTCCAACCACGAGAACATGAAGGACAAATTTCATTTGATGCAAAGGTTGTAGATGCAAAAGGAAACGTTATTCTCGAATTGGAGGATTATCGGACTTCTCCTTTGCCTTATTCCGCAGACAAAAAGCTCGTTGAACCGATCAAATCAATGGTAACAGAACAATCTAAAGACGCTCACCATTAGCCCAGAAATCCCTCGACTATAATAAAGGTCGAGGGATTTGTTTCTATCCATGACAATTTTTCTTACTTTTGCCGAATTTCCGCATTTTGAATCGGTTTTTTTCACAGAAAATCTTTTGGATTTTCTCGGAGAACAGGAAAGAATCGAATGGGATCGTCTCAAAGTTCCCAAACGAAAGAGGGAGTGGCTATCCGCTCGGCTGGTTAGTAAAAAATTGATTCGAGCTTGCGTTCCGGAACTGGAACAAGTTCCCTTTTCTAAAATCCAAATTTTGAAAGAACCCAGCGGCGCACCATTCATTTCGGCGGAGAATGGGCAGAGAACCCGCGTTGGAATTTCATTCAGTCATTCACATGATCATGTTTTTGCAGTTTGTTCTCCAGATGACATCCACTTCGGTGCAGACTTGGAACGGGTTGAACCCAGAGCAAGAGAATTTATTGAAGATTTTTTTACAGAAGAAGAAATCCGCCAGGTTCTTTTTAGCGATCCAGATCAAATCGACCTGATCGCCACCACCATATGGAGTGGCAAGGAAGCGGTACTGAAAGCACTCAGAAGCGGATTAAGCCTGGATACAAGGAAAATTGAAATCGGATATACATCTGAACCGTCCAACCAGGAAGGCTGGCTGCGATTAGAAATAAAATCTCCTTCTCGCCTCTTCTGGCGCAGAGAAGGAGATTTTGTTGAAACATTATGTATTCTTGAAAACTCCGAGCAGGATTTACACTGGGTCACCATTTAGAAATGGTCAGAGAAGCGGTTGAAGCGGCAAGTAATCGCGAAGTTCGGAAGAAAAGCGAATTCCTTGAGATTCGAGTAAGCGAATCCGATAAAGATATGCCGCACCGGTTAAAAGATGCAGCGAGACGTCCGCAACTCTGCGATTATTCGGTTTTTCCAGATAGGTTCCCCGCGCCCAATCATTGAAAGCGCCCAGCGAAGGTCCGCACCAAATTTGATAATCCATTTCCCGTCCCTTTTCGCCGATGCTCGACCAACGGGAAGAAAGACCCAGATACCAGCGAAAGATTAATGCCATTTTATGTTTGGGGTCCTGAGCGGCTTTTTCAAGCTGTTTCGGGTCTCTTTCGGAGAAGAATTTTTGGCATTCCTCCCAAACCGAGTTCAGAGTCCGTTTGAAAACGGTTGTTTCCAGTTTCTCTCTTTCGGCTGCTGGGATTTCTTCAACGGAATCGTATCGCTGATAAAGATCATAAAGTTTTTGCGCTCTTTTCGCAAACATCGTCCCCCGTTTCAGCACCTGAACCTTCACGCCCATTTCAAACATATCGCTAGCCGGAGCCATGGCGACATCCGTAATTTCGGCTTGTGCGAGCAAATTTTTTGTATATTCGGAAGCGCCCGATTCAATACAAGCCTGGTTCACCGAACCGGTGGTGACATAGGCGGCGCCCATCATAAATGCAGCCAACGTCGCGTCGGGAACGGAAATTCCTCCAGCGGCACCGATTCTCACCGGATGTGGAAAGCGATATTTTGCTTGGAAAGAATCGCGTAAACGAATAATTTCCGGCAGAGTACTCACCAACGGTCGATTGTCCGTATGCCCTCCCGAATCCGCCTCGACCGTTATATCATCCGCCATCGGAACCAACTTTGCAAGGCGGACTTGTTCTTCGTTCAATTTCCCTTCGGCAAGTAAGCGGGAAAGAATTTCTTCCGGAGCAGGTTGTAAAAACTGAGAGGCGACTTCTTTTCGTGAGACTTTTGCAATCAGTTTATTCTCAATCTCAACGGAACCGTCCGGTAATTGGCTCAATCCAACTGCCCGATATTTGACAAGGGAGGGATTAATAGTCAGATAAGCGGAAGCCTCAACAACATGAATACCATTCTGGATGTAGAGTTCCGCTGTTTTTTGTTCCGTCTCAGAATCAAAAGGATTATTAATTAAATTAAAGGCATACGGTTTATCTTTTAAAGCTTCCTGAATCCGACGAATAGCTTTTTCGATTCTGGCGAGGCTCAATCCGCCTGCGCCAAAAGATCCCATAAAGCCCGAATTGCCCAAGGAAATCACCATTTCTTCCGATGCAATAGCATTTGCCATTGCTCCGCCATAAAGGGCATACTTCAAACCGTAGGTCTGTTTAAAATCCACATCCCCAAACATTTCTGGGGTAAACGGAAAGCTATAAGCCAAAGCTTTCCATGAATTCGCCGATGATAATTGAAGCCCCATGTCGGATAAATAGGCACCTTTACCATTTTTGATCACGAATATCGGTTTGGATAGATCGGAAAGGTAGCTTTTCATTTTTTCTGGAGTCAAGGGAACGTATTCTCCCATACTCTTTTGACTCAAAAGGGATTGATCCGTCATTCCTGAAACATCAATAAAAGAAGATTGATTCATCATTTTTCACCTAATTTTTGTATTTTAAACTACTTTCTTAAGGTTTAGACTTTTTTTTATTTTTTTGTGAATCGTGAGAATTGTATCAAAAGGATGACGAAAAGAATGCTGCGAAAAGACCGCTTTGGAAAAGCCGTGTTTACGGTTGTTTCTGTTGCGGTTCCTCTCGATCCGTCGGNNTGATTTATCCGACGGCTGACTGTATGAATCAAAAAATGATCAGAGACATCCGTCAGAATATATTGAACTCCCTTCAGAATCAATCGCGCTCCGGGTACTTCATCCCATTTCATTTCAATGGAATCTTCCAAAAAATAAATCTTTATTTTTCGCCGTACTGCCTCTTCTAAAAAGGCGATATCCAGTTTTAGGACCAGAACATCATCTTCATTAAAAGCAAATTCACCGGCGGTAGCTACCAAATATCCTTCTCCGTGAATTTTGACAGTGGATCTCGCCGGCTCTTCAAACCCCACGGGGAGGTCAATCGTCTCCGCTCCTTCCACAAAGGAAATCCAAAACTTTTCTTCCTGATAATGAAATGAAAGCGTTTGGATTCCTTCCGTAAAATTATTATGGACCACCTGTAAAAGCAGAGGAAAAATTCCGATATTTTTCTTTTGAAATGCATAACTCATCCCGTCCAACTTTTTAACATAGCGGGAAGGGGTCGGTTTATTGCTCCGCCGTAAGATTTTTCCGCTCCAGCCTTTCAATTGCTGAAGGAAAGCATCATTTTCCTCACCGGAAAGCGCACCCTGAATTCGCAACAGCTTCTTATATTCGGATGCGTTTTCGGGTAACTGATCTTCCGGCTCAAAGCCCGTACCCAAATATTTCTCGATCGTAGCGATGAGTGTGCTGCGCTGAAACAATTCGTTACTTCCGGCATTTGTAACAATAACCATATTGATATCCGGATAAATTAACACGTTCTGTCCGAGCATTCCGTTGAAAGCCGAACTTCCGGGACGATCTGCCATCCACATATGATAACCGTATCCTAAACCGCTTTCCGGCGGTACTTCAACATGTTTCTCGGCAGCCGTTTTGAGCCACTCTTCCGAAATAATCCGTCGCCGTTTCCAGATCCCGCCTTGTAAAATGAGTTGGCCGATCTTCGCCGCATCTTCCGGACAAATAAAAAGACCCCATCCGCCTTTCGTGATTCCCAGCGGACAGGTCTCCCAAAAAACATTCGTAATTCCCAGCGGTTTCCATAAACGAGGGGTCAAAAAATCCATCAAAGATTGACCGGTAACGGCGGTGACGATTGCGGACAGCATGTAGGAATTCATGCTGTTATAATCAAAAATCTCCCCGGGCATTTCCCGAACCGACGCACCCAAGTAGCCTTTCACCCAATCGTCTCCGGTATAAGCCCCCGCTTCATGGAAGTCCACTCCGCTGGTCATGGTCAACAGATTTTCAACGGTGATTTTCTTCTGACGAAAAGACATCCGACTCCGGTCCTTATCTTTAAAGAATTCCGTAATCGGAGTATCCAAATGAATCTTCCCCTTATCGTACAACATCCCGATCGCCAAACCGGTAATACTTTTGCATAACGAATAGCTGCTGTGCCAGATGTTCGGCCGGTACGGGCTGAAGCTGCACTCGCAAATCATTTTCCCATTTCGAATCACCAATACATGATGGACATCCAGCCATGGATAACGCGATAATTCTTCGATCATTGCTGAGAGACGTTCAGACGGAACTCCCTGGGATTCGGGTGTCGCTCTCGGAAACGGCTGATTGATCTTTGCATCCTGCGGCATATCCGGCTTTTGCGGAAAATATGTCACTTTACTGACTTCTTTTGTTTTCTCGTTCAGAATATCCCATAGCAATTCAACGGCGGCAAACTGATCTTTCCCCATGAATAACCTCTTTTCAATCACATTCTACCGCAGCCCGAAAATTCCTTCAATTAAATAAAATCGAATTGACCCTTCTCATTTCGGTATCAATCCGATCCGTTGAAAAACGACATCGATTAAATGGATTTGCTATAATTCTTTAATAACGATTTTAAGAGGATTCTCATGACGTTTTTTCAACTGGAATGCTTCATGGTGCTCGCACAGCGTCTGAACTTCACCCAAGCCGCCGCCGAATTATTTATCGCCCAACCAGCCCTCAGTCGTATTATTTCTTCGCTTGAAAGAGAATTGAAAGTACAGCTTTTTGAACGGACACCTCGCAGTGTCACCCTTACGCCGGCAGGCAAAGCATTTCTCAGCCAGTGTCCAGCAGTTTTGGAAAGTTATCGAAACTGCGTTTCCGCGGCGCATTTAGCACAAAAAGGGTTAAACGGCTCGCTCACACTCGGGATCTTGCGCGATAATTTCGAACCTTGTTTGCCGCGGCTTTTTAGAACATTCCACAATAATTTTCCGCAGATTGCACTATCGCTGCGCGGCTACAGCCATTCCGGTTTGCTGGCCGCTTTTGAATTCGGGGAAGTAGACGCCATCCTGAATTATCTTCAAATCCCCGCTGCAGCACAAAACGAAGAGTTGATTGTTCTTCACCGGAATCGCCAGTGCGTCATCACCGCTCTCGATCATCCGTTAGCACAACGCAACAGTTTACGGATGGCGGAATTGAAAGACGAACCGTTTGTCGTTATGACGCGTACCGATTCCACTCCCGGCCATGATTTTATCTGGCGAATTGCGGCGGAAGCCGGTTTCACTCCACAAATTGTCGAAGAAGCGACGCATATACCGATTTTGATTACGCTGGTTGCCTGCGGTGTCGGTATCTCCACCTTAACAGAAGACCTGAAATATCTGGCACAGGGGAAGGTCGCTTTCATTCCGCTTTTGGGAGTACCCCTTTCCAACTTGGTCTTTACGTGGCACAGCAATCATACCAACCCGGCATTGCCCCATCTGATACAGACCGTTCGATCACAGGCCGAAGGCGAATCCTACGGATCTTAAATGATTTTCTACCTCAGCAGCTTGTCGATCCTTTTATCAAGTCAATTCCTTTTTTCATCATAACAAAAGTGTATAGCCATGATTCACTTCCGGTATTTTACAGAAGCATCGTAACGGAATAAGATATATTTGGATAAGCAAAATCAATAATCCGTTGCAAACCAAATACTATCTTTATCCCGGAGGGAGTACTATGAAAATATTGGGTATTTCTGGAGGAACTCCGAACGGCAACAATGATGCGATGTGCAAACAAGCTTTAATGGGAGCGCAAGAAGTCGGAGCCGAAATCGAGTTCATCAATCTGAACAAGTTGGACATTAAGCACTGTACCGGTTGTAAGTCCTGCGTCATGGCTTTATTTTCCGGTAAAGGAAGCCTTTGCAGCTTAAAAGATGATTTCAATTGGCTGCTGGATAAGATCTATGACGCCGACGGAATTGTCTGGTCGATCCCTATTTTTGAAAAAGGCTCAACCGGACTGTTCCATACGATTACCGATCGTTTCGGACCGCGGATGGATCGCGGAAATGTGATCATCGGAAATAAGATTTCCTCAGAAAACGGCGGAGTTCCGATCGATCCGCGTTTTATGGAAGATAAAGTGGTCTCGTACATGGGAGTAGGCGGCAGCGATTGGAACACTTTGATCCAATGTGATTTCGGGATGCAAGCTCTGACTCCGATGTGGAAGATCATTGATAATGAGATTTTCCCGTGGTGCTTGGATATCATTATGAATGATGCCGCTCTGGAACGGGCTACTCAAATCGGAAGAAATATCGCCGAAGCTGCGAAAGATTACAGCAAAGCAGAATATAAAGGAATCGACGGAATTTGTCCTCATTGCCACAGTCGAAACTTTTTCCTGGATGAAGACGGCAAAGCGATCTGCTGCCTTTGTGGGATTGAAGGTAAGATCGAAGTGGTTGACGGAAAATACAAATTCACTTTTCCCGAAGAACAGTTGAAGCATGCCCATGATACTTTATCCGGCAAATTCCTTCACGGGGACGACATTCAGCGGAATGAAGCGAAAGCCCGTGCCGCGATGCAAACCGAGGAAGCGAAAGCCCGACAAAAGAAATATCGGGAATTCATTACTCCGCTGGTTCCCGAACGAAAATAAGAAAGAAGGTTTTCTACCATGGCTATCGAATTTCGACCAATGCGCAGCATCATTTATGTGGATTGCTGCCGCGAAGAATATCGCCATCGATTGCAACACTGGCTGTATGGTCATCATATTGAAGACAGCATTTCAGTCTTTGGTCCTTATGTTACAAAATACGCTTTCTATAACGCCTTACCCGTCCCTCCCGAGGGAGAGCGATTTGGAACACGCCGGATGCAAATGACCGAGCATTATTGGCTGATTAATGAAATGGTGCCGGAAATGCGCAACAAAGCCGTTTCCGAATATATGCCATTGAATGTATTACGGTGGCAGGGATGTGTTCCGGATACAGATGAAACTCCTGACACGAATATCGACGGAGACGCGGGTCGATCAGCCGGCGGAGACAACGGTTGTCAGCCTTTTGTCTTTGCGCATGTTCCCATTTCATGGGAAGAGGACTTTAAAGGAAAAGGACGCATGGTCATCGACGGACCAAATTATCGCTGGCAATTCGTTATTCAGTACCCGAGCGATCTCGGTTTTGAAGAAGGCGAAAAATGGTTCCATAATGAATTCGTCCCGTTTTTCCAAAGCTGCCCGCAAGTCAATCGTTTCCTCTCCAGCCGTATTATGCAGGATGTCGTGGGTTGTCCCTTTCACCGGTTGGTGGAAATGTGGTTTGACGGACCGGAAGAATGGTATCAAGCTGCCGTCATCGGCACCAAAGATTGGAAAAAGCCGTTTTGGGCTCAGCAAGATCAATTCCCGTTCTTCAAGTCACAATTCAATATTGCCGGTATGTTCCTGACCGATATCCCCGCCAGTGACAATCTGACACAGTATCGAGGGTATATCACCATGCGTTGAAAAAGATTCCTGTTCTCTGATCAATCGTTTTTAATATGCGAATTTTTCATCCAAGAGAATAGGAAATGATTCTTTTATCCGGAGAAAAATATGTTTCGAAAAGATCAATTCGGTTTGGTGTTCAACACCATCTTTTGTCTGATGTTTGCCATTTTTATTCCGTTATTTATGGAATGGCAGAATGGCGTTTTAGGTTTGGAAGCATTTTGTAAAGATTTTATTCCCGGCTTCACCGTGGCATTGACTGTCGCAACCTATATCGATTTGAAAGCGATGGGGGACAGTTTTGCCCGAAAGTGCGGCGTTAAAAATGAGAACGGTCTCCTTTTCCATATTTTACGGGTCGCGTCCATCACATTTGTCATGACTGCGATTATGACCGTTGTGATGACATTTTTAGCGGTCGGATTCTCTTTGGGACCCGTTTTCTTCCTCGTCTGTTTGAAAGCTTTCCCGGCTGTTTATGCAGTAGCTTTGGTAGTGGCTTTCATCACTTTCGCATTCGGCATGAAGCTGACGGCAGCACTCTGTGTAAAGCCTCCCAAAAGCATGCCCGCATTGAATTGATTTTTCAGACTCGAAAGTAGAAGAGGTTTTTTAATGGCGATACCATTTTATGCGAAAAGCACCGGCAACGAAGGTTATATCAAAAATATGGAGGTTGTCGGATTCAGTGATCTGAATGGAGTAAACGCTTTTCAGATGGCATTAAATAAAACAGCGGACGGAAAATACTATATGTATTGCGGATCTTTCCGCGGTCCCGGCTGGAACATTGTCGACGTAACAGATCCGACACATCCAACAGTCGTTAACTGGTTGGAAGCCTGCGACCCGAAAGAATTCCCCGCTACCAATACGCCGAAAATACAGGTAGCGGATGGGTTGATGATTGGCGCGCTGGGTGGCGGTGTTCCATTTCTTCATGGCAATAAACCGGGAGATAAGAACAAAAGCGGGCTGATGATTTTTGATATCCAGCAGGACCCCGTTCATCCTAAGCATCTTTCTTTTTGGGACACCGGCGTAAAAGACGGAATGGGGGTTCACCGGTTTATGTATAACGGTGGACGCTATGTTCATTTATCAGCGGATTGCCCGGGTTTCACCGGGAATATCTATCGAATTCTTGATATCATCGACCCCACTCATCCAGTGGAAGTAGGTCGCTGGTGGGTTCCTCAACAATTTACTGACGGGCTAAGAGAAGGTGAATACCCGATCGACGGCGCTCAACATTGGGAATTTATGGATTGGCCGCAGATGCACGGACCGCCTTTTGTGGTCGGAAGTCTGGCTTACCTTTCCTATTATAGTGAAGGACTGATCATTTTGGATATTTCCGACATCACCCGTCCGAAGAAAATCGGTCAATTAAAGCTGAAGGGACCTTTTTCCGGGAAATATGCCGGAGCCCGCACTCACACCTGCCTACCTTTGCCGGGGAGAAGCTTCTTGGTGGCAACCAATGAAGGGGAGCGGTTTCCCTTTTACAACAAAAAAATCCTGTCTGAAGGTCCCGGCAAAGGTGCGCAACCGATGAACAACCTTCATATGATTGATATTTCCGATCCGTCCGATCCGCAATTGATAGCGGAATTCCCCTACCCGGAAGTACCGGAAAACTTTCCTTATCGGAATTTCAATACCGCGGGATTGGACGGAGCTCAGGGACCCTTCGGCCCGCATAATATTCACGAACCGATGAGCGGAAAGCCATGGTTGGATCAAAACGCCGATCGCGTTTATTGCTGCTATTTTCACGCGGGGATGCGTGTATATGATGTGTCCGATCCGTACTATATCAAAGAACTGGCCTATTTCATTCCGCCCAATCCCGAAAAGCTGCTCTATGAGATTCCGGTCCCTGGTCCGATGTTGGCGACGACCGAGGATTGTGTAGTCGATGATCGCGGTTTCATTTATCTGGACACCTGGCAAGACGGTATGTACATTGTCCGAGTGAAAAACACCTGATCGTTATATAAAAAAAGCCCCATGATTCGTAAGCTCATGGGGCTTTTAGAACATCGGTCTAACCGTTTGCGTTCCTCTTACGCAGATAGTCGAGAATCACCGGGGTGTTACCATCGGCATTTTGTTGTAACGCCCGGCAGGCTGCTTCGACATTCGACTCACGAACAGCCTGAATCAGCGGGGCAAAATCCGCCTCGCTTTTCCGATCTTTACGGTAGGTTGCAAAAATATATCTTAATAGGAGTTGCTGACCTTGAATGGAAATCATACTCTTATCCAAACGACGATTTCCGCAATGATGGTAAAACGTTCCCACCAGATGGTTCACAGCCATTACCTCATCCTGGACCGTTTCCGCATCAACATATTCCGATAAATGCTGTTCCAATTCGGACAACAACACCGCATGATCCTCCCGTTCCATTGCGAGACGGATCGCCTCACGGTGCAACGTCATCGCCAATTGTTGGATTTCTTCGACATCATGTTCATCCAGGTTGAGCACGCGCGCACCGACATTATTTTCATAAGTGACCAACCCTTCCTGTTGCAGACGATTGATCGCCTCTCGGATCGGTGTGCAACTAACCTGTAAAGTGTCTTGCAGCTCATTGACGTTCAGTCGGCTCCCCAAAGGGATTCGAAGCGAAATAATTCCGTTTCGTAATTCTTCGTAAACCTGGTCCACCAGGGAATTCTTTTTTATCACAGGATCGATGGGCTCCCTTCGAATTTTGTTTCTTGCAAAATATAAATTTATCATACCAATTTCGTTTTGAAATCGCAAGGAATTCGGAAAATAATCTGCAAAAAGGTTACAACACACATCTTGACAGGGTATCAATCTGTGATATTCTAATTTATATAAATGTTGCAAGATATAACATATATCGTATATTTTACAAAGGAGGAACAACTTTGAAGCAGTTAATGACAGGAAACGAAGCCGTTGCCAGAGGGGCATGGGAAGCGGGAGTCCGGTATGCCTCCGCTTATCCGGGTACACCCAGTACGGAAATTCTGGAAAATATCGCGCAATATCGGGAAATTTATTCCGAATGGGCACCGAATGAAAAAGTGGCGACGGAATCCGCCATCGGAGCTTCATTTGCCGGCGGACGAGCTTTGGTGGCAATGAAACACGTCGGGTTGAATGTTGCGGCGGACCCTTTATTCACCGGTGCTTATATCGGCGTGAACGGAGGATTGGTGATTGTCTCCGCGGACGATCCGGGGTTGCATTCCTCGCAAGACGAACAAGACAACCGATATTATGCCCGCGCCGCCAAAGTGGGAATGCTTGAACCCTCCGATTCGCAGGAAGCGAAAGATTTTGTGGGAATCGCGTTGGAATTATCCGAACAATTTGACATGCCGATTCTTTTACGAATGACAACCCGAGTGTGCCATTCCAAAAGTATCGTAGATTTGAGTAAAGAACGAACGGAAAAGCCGCTAGTACCCTATGCCAAGCAAGATAAATTCAATCCCATTCCGGCGATTTCCAAACGGCTTCATACCAAAGTGGAACAGAATCTAAAACGGTTGGAAGAATATTCCGAGAGTTCCCCATTAAACTATGTCGAATGGGGCGAGAAAAAAATAGGCATTATTTCCTCCGGCGTCGCTTATGAATATGCCAAAGAGGTTTACGGCGAAAATGCCTCTTATCTGAAGCTCGGTTTTACATTTCCGCTGCCGATGCGAAAAATCCGTGAGTTTGCCGCCCGGGTCGATCAATTGATCGTAGTCGAAGAGTTGGAACCCATCATGGAAAACGAGATCAAAGCGGCTGGCATCCCCTGCATCGGGAAAGAGAAAATTCCGTGTGAGGGTGAATTAAATCCGGATATCCTGCGGCAATCATTGTTGGGTGAAGAACACGAAACAATCCGCTATGATGCTTCGGTGGTTGCCGCCCGCCCGCCCGTTCTCTGTGCCGGCTGCCCGCATCGCGGCTTTTTCTATGAACTGCAAAAAATGAAAAATGTGATTACGGTCAGCGATATCGGCTGTTACGGTTTGGCGCCCAAGGATATCGCCATCTGTATGGGCGGCGGTTTCTCCGTCGCGCACGGCGCTCAAAAAATATTCAATTCGGAATCAGACGGCACGCGAAAACGTTGTGTGGGGATAATGGGAGATTCCACATTTTTTCATTCCGGGATGACTTCCATGCTGGAGGCGGTTTACAATCGCTCCGACATTCTGATGGTTGTTTTAGACAATCGCATCACGGCCATGACCGGTCACCAACAAAATCCGGGAACCGGCTTGACCTTAGCGGAAGAACCTACTCATATGACCAATATCGCGGAGGTCGCGCAAGCGTTGGGGGTCAAACATATTCGGACTGTCAACCCGTTGAAGCCGGATGAAGTTCGGGATGCTCTGAAATGGGGAATGGGATTTGATGAACCCGCTCTGCTTATTACAAGGTGGCCCTGTGCTCTCAAGAAGATGACTCAAACGGACGTTGAGGAATTCGGCAGCCTCCGCTTCGTCAACCGTGTGGATCCGGAAAAATGCATCGGATGTCGAGCCTGTATTCAAACAGGCTGCCCAGCAATCGAATATCATGCGGATTCCAAGAAAGTCACCATCGATCAAATTCAATGCACAGGTTGTGATTTATGTGCGCAGGTTTGTCCGAAACACGCCATTTTCAGGGAGGAAAAGCAAAATGTCTGAAGTAAAAAATATTTTACTTTGCGGTGTCGGCGGTCAAGGTACCATTTTAGCCAGCAAGATTCTTTCGACAGCCTTGGTAGCGGCTGGTTATGACGTTAAAATGAGTGAAATTCATGGAATGAGTCAACGCGGCGGCAGTGTCGTCACTCAGGTGCGTTACGGAGATAAGGTTTATTCTCCCATCATCGGAAAAGGAAGTGCAGATATTTTGGTCTCCTTTGAGGCAATGGAAGCCCTGCGTTATTTAAACGGATTAAAAAAAGACGGAGTCGCAGTGGTCAACGATTATCGATTACCGACAGCCACCACCCTTTCCGGGCAGGAAACCTATCCGGCGGATTGTATCGAACGACTGAAGACTCTGGTAAACACCAAAGTGCTCGACGCCGCAAAGATCGCAACCGAATTAGGCAATCCCAAAAGTATGAATATCGTTTTATTGGGAGCGTTGATTCAACTGATGAAACTGGAAGCGTTGGATTGGGATAAAGCAATAGCCGACAACATCAAACCTCGCTTTGCAGCCATCAACCGTAAAGCGCTAGACGCCGGAATAGCAGCGGTTGCGGAATGATCAATAAAGATCTTGGAGCCGAAAATGGTTGAATTTCATCGGTTCTCCAGGAAAAAGGGATCTTATGGAATATAGAACATTTGCTGAGTTAATTCATACCGTAAAGAACAAACCTCGAAAAGCCAGGCTGGCGGTCGCCGCCGCCGGCGACGAACATACGATTGAGGCGGTGCTACACGCTCGAGATGAAGAAATTATTCTTCCCGTTTTGGTCGGCGATAAGGCAGAGATCCTCGCCGTCTTAGAGAAACTGGGGAAAAAAATCCCAACGGAAGATATTTATGATTTTCCCGATCCGGCGGAATCCGCCCGTGCAGCGGTGGACTTGGTTCGCCGGGGCGAAGCGGATTTCCTAATGAAAGGCCGGATGGAAACGGCCGTCTTATTGAAAGCGGTTGTCGACAGGGAGCACGGGTTGAACCGCGGCGGAATCATGTCCCATTTTACCGTCTTTGAGGTTCCCACCTATCACAAACTGCTGGCACCGGTGGACGGTGGAATGGTTACCTATCCCGATTTGCAACAGAAAAAATGTATTATCGAAAATACCGTCGAGACGTTCCATGCCATCGGATACGAATGTCCCAAAGTGGGAGTGCTGGCTTGCATCGAGAAAGTAAATCCCAAAATGCCGGAAACAGTAGACGGAAACGCATTGAAAGAAATGAATCGGCGAGGAGAAATCAGCGGATGCATCGTCGAAGGACCGATTTCCTATGATTGTGCGGTATCGCGTGAGATCGCCGAGCTGAAAGATTTTCGCAGCCCATGCGCGGGTGATTGCGATATTTTGCTGGCTCCCAATATTCATGCCGGCAATATTATGGGGAAAATGCTGGCAGTCACCTGCGGTGCAAAGCTGGCGGGTTTTGTGGTCGGCGCAAAATGCCCAGTCGTGATGACCAGCCGCGGTTCCTCGGCGGAAGAAAAATATCTGTCAATCGTCATCAGTGCTCTGGTTTCGCAAAAATAGGAGAAATGTTATGGAACGTCTGCTAATTCTGAACCCCGGATCCACATCCACCAAATTGGCTGTATATGATGACGAAACACCGGTGTATACGGAATCCATTGTTCATACGCCCGAAGAATTAGCCCTTTTTGATTGCGTGGCAGATCAATATGCCTTTCGCCGTGATTTGGTGCTGCGATCCCTCGAACAACATCGGATTCCGCTGAACTCGCTGACGGCAATCGTCTCTCGAGGCGGATTGCTTCCTCCCATTGAAGCGGGAGCTTATCAGATCAACGAGGATATGGTTTGGCAATTAAGAAATCGCCCGCGTAACGAGCATGCTTCCAATGTCGGTGCTATGATCGCTTATGATATCGCAAACCGATTGGGAATTCCCGCTTTTATTTATGATGGGGTTACAGTGGATGAATTGACACCCATCAATAAGATAACCGGTCTGCCGTCCATGCAACGCAAAGGCATGGGGCATAATCTCAATACACGAGCCGCGGCGATGCGGTATGCCCGGGAACAGGGAAAAAACTATCGGGATATTACCGTCATTGTTGCCCATTTGGGGGGAGGTATTTCGGTGAATCTGCATCATAACGGACGGATCGAAGATTTTATCACGGATGAAGAGGGTCCGTTTTCTCCCGAACGCACCGGCGGTTTACCGATGTTTGATGTCATTCGGGAATGCTTCGAACCGGGCACAACCTACAAAGGGATGATGAAGTTGGTGAAGAACCAGGGTGGTCTGATGGCACATCTGGGAACGACCGACAGCCGAAAAGTGGAAGAGCGAATCACCGCGGGGGATGAGCATGCCAAGCTCATTTATGATGCCATGATCTTAAACGTTGCTAAAAATATCGGAAAAATCGCTCCCGGCGTCTGCGGAAAAATCGACGCCATTCTTTTGACGGGCGGGATCGCTCATTCCGATTATGTCACCGACGGTATCAAACGTTATGTCTCTTTTCTAGCTCCCGTAATCGTTTATCCGGGGGAAGATGAAATGAATGCGTTGGCTTTGGGAGGTCTCCGAGTTTTACGGGGAGAAGAAAGCGCCAAAACATTCCATCGTGTGGAAAACCTGTAACGATAGAAGAAACAGCCCGGTATATAGAGGGACATTCTTCGCCGACTTTTTTTAAATTTCACCATCGCAGTTTCCGATTTGCGGATATAAAAATCCCCATTCCCGGTTGTCGAACCGAAAATGGGGATTGTTTCTTTCATTTTGCAAAAATCGTTTCTTGCTTCAGAGTCCGGCGTCGCGGCGTAAAGCTTCCGCCATATCCAGTTTCTCCCAAGTGAAATCCGCATCTTCACGACCGAAATGGCCGTAATTCGAAGTCTTCCGATAAATCGGCCGGCGCAGATTCAGCCGTTTGATAATTGCACCCGGGCGTAAATCAAAATTCCGATCGATGAGCCGCACGATTTCCTCGTCCGGTATCTTTCCCGTTCCGAAGGTTTCGACGTTGATGCTGATCGGTTTCGCCACACCGATGGCATAGGAAATCTGAATTTCGCAGCGTTCCGCCAAGCCGGCTGCGACGATATTTTTAGCCACCCAACGGGTCGCATAACTGGCCGAACGATCGACCTTGGTACAGTCTTTACCGCTGAACGATCCGCCGCCGTGCCGTCCCATACCGCCGTAAGTATCCACAATGATTTTCCGGCCGGTCAAACCCGAATCTCCCTGCGGACCGCCGATAATAAATTCACCGGTGGGGTTGACAAATACTTTCAGGTCTCGGTCGACCAACTCTTTCGGTAATACCGGGTCGATCACATATTTGCGAACCGCAGCTTCGATTTCCTCGTGCTTATCCCGCATGGATGCGGAATGTTGCGTACTGATGACAACCGTATCCACCCGCTTAGGCTTTCCGTAGGAATATTCGATGGTTACTTGACTTTTGCCGTCGGGATAAACCCAAGGCAAAGTCCCGTTTTTACGAACCTCAGCCAGTTTTTCGGTCAAACGATGAGAAAGATAAACCGGCATCGGCATGAAAACCGGCGTCTCATTACAAGCATAACCGAACATCATCCCCTGATCGCCAGCGCCAACCTCTTCGAAATCGACCTCTCCGAATTCGCCCCGCTTCGCTTCCTGCGCTTTATCCACTCCCAGCGCAATATCCGGTGATTGCGTGGAAATCGCGGAAAGAATCCCACAAGTATGCCCATCGAAGCATTTTTCACTCGAATCATAGCCGATGTCGAGAACCACTTTGCGAACCAGCTCATCAAAATTGACAAACGCCTGTGTGGTGATTTCCCCGTAAACCAGAACAAATCCGGTTTTGACGGATGTTTCACAGGCGACCCGAGAATACGGGTCTTGTTCCAGACAAGCGTCCAATATCGCATCACTGATTTGATCGCAGATTTTATCCGGATGGCCTTCTGTGACGGATTCCGAAGTAAAAAGGTACTTCGGGGAATTCATAAATGTTGACATAACTATCCTCCAATAAAACACCCCCGAGTTTCCAGGGGGGTGCGATTGGTCATCACAGACCCTCCTATCTTCCAGATTTTTCATTCACTCTGCCGGAGTTGGCACCTTGATAATCAGGTTGCCGAGGTTTCATTGGGCCGGTCCCTCCACCTCTCTGGATAAGAGCGCCATTCAGGGGCTTATAAATTTTTAATTTTTCCTATTAGAACATAAAGAACAATGATTGTCAAACACTTTCACAAAAATTGCTGACAGTCTCTGACGATTATTGAAATCATTGATGATTAATATCCGAGCTTGGTACCGACCAGAATCACTTTGATCCTTCCAGCCGGCCGACAGATGCGAGTTTGGACAATTTGAGCGCACTGGCTCTCCGCTGTCATACAGTCCGAACAAGTACCGGTGATTTTGCACGGCGTCGCTACGTCAAAGCGGGAAATGTTCGTCGGTGCCGCAATCGTCCGAGCCCGTTCCAGCGCATCCGCAGCTGTATGGGCGATTTTATTCACGCCAGCAATGACAATGACCTGCTTCGGCCCGTACAGCAATGCCGCGAGACGGTTGCCGTTCCCGTCCACATTAAACAATTGTCCGTCCTCACTGATGCCATTGGCGCTCATTAGAAAGGTATCCGCCAACAGCGCCTGTCGCATAATCTCAATTCGTTCCTCGGGAGTTTTAGCCGTATCGCGATCAATCAGTTTATATTTTCCGTTTTGGATTTTATCCTTCAAACCCACTTCCACGATCGACATCGAGCCGCCCCAGGAGATAGTAGTTCCTTCCGGAATCAGGCTCAACGCCTGAGCTACCGCCGCTTCTTTGGTATCAAAATACCAGGCATCAAAGAACCTCTTGCGCAATGCCTTGGCAACCGTTTCACCCAATTTATCATAGCGAATTTGTTCCGCAGTCTTTTCCATCATCAATCCCTTTCTTGTTTAATTGAGAATATTGCTATCAAATAATTATACTTTCATTCGAGGCGGAAAAAAGCGCAGTCACCGTCCTTCATCCGAAATAATCGCGAATCGCATCCGCCAAAGAGGAAGTGATACCGTCCGCTAACATCAGTTCTTCCTTGGATGCGGCAGCGATGGCATCGATACTGCCGAATTTTTTCAGCAACGCTTTCCGTTTAACCGGCCCGATACCCGGGATTTTCTCGAGTTGAGAAGCCAGCCCCTCCTTCGTTCGTCTTCCGCGATGAGCGGTGATGGCAAAACGATGAGCCTCATCCCGAATGCGCTGAACCAGATAGAGTCCTTCGGAATTACGCGGAAGGATTATCGGATCGGAATGAAAAGGTATAAATATTTCTTCTTCGCGTTTGGCAAGACCGACGACGTGAACGCGGTCAAACAGATCAAAATCCTTGAGCACTTCGACCGCGCGCCCCAGCTGGCCTTTTCCGCCGTCGATGATGATCAAATCCGGCAGAACGGAAAATGATGGATCGATTTTGCCCCCTGTTTTGTTATCCTTCTCGCTCGCGGATTGCCAACGCTTCAACCGTCGGGTAAGTACTTCCGTCATACTGTCAAAATCGTTCGGTCCTTCGACTGTTTTGATATTAAAACGCCGATACAAGTTTTTCTTTGGAACTCCCTGCTCAAAAACAACCATGGATCCGACCGACAACGTTCCTTGTGTGTTGGAAATATCATAACATTCGATTCGATTCGGCGGCTCGGGTAATTGCAATGCCGACTGCAGTTCAGTCAATGCTTCGCTTTGTTTGTTGGTATCATTCTCCCATTGCGTTTTGAGCGCCCGAAGCGTTTCGATTGCATTTTCGGCAGCCATATTCACCAGGTCCTTTTCATTACCGGTTTTGGGCACTTTGAGCGTAAATTTTTTGCCTCCCCTTTGTTGACGTAGCCATTGTTGGATAATGCGATGTTCTTCCAACTCGACGGGAAGCAACATTTGTGGCGGAATCGTCGCCGCATCGCTGTAAAATTGCTTGATAAATTCGGAAACCACTTCCTGATCGGCTTCATCCTCAGTCCCTTTCATAATGAAATATTCCTGGCCGATCAATTTCCCATTACGAATATAGAACAACTGAATACAGGCTTCTTTTTCCGAGCGCGCAATGGCTATCACATCCGAATCGGTATCATCATTACTCACGATTTTCTGCTTTTCGACTACCCGATCAATCGCCTGAATTTGATCTCGCAGGGCGGCAGCCCGTTCAAAGTTCAAATTCTCCGCGGCATCGCTCATCTGCTTTTGGAGCCGATTCACGATGTCGGCGGTTTTCCCCTCCAGAAAAGAGGCGATATCTTCCATCATCGCATAATAATCCGCCTGCGAGATTGCATTGATACAAGGACCGGAACAAAGTTTTATATCATAGTAGAGGCAAGGTCGACTGTCCTGACCGGTGATCTCCCGATCACAGGTCAAATAAGGGAAGATACGCCGCAGCAAATCCAATGTTTGATGCACCGCCCAAACACTGGTATACGGGCCGAAATAACGCGATCCATCCTGAACCATTTGACGGGTAACCAAAATCCGCGGATACGGATTTTGAAATTCGATTTTAATATAAGGATAGCGTTTATCGTCTTTGAGCTGAATATTGTATTGCGGCCGATTCTTTTTAATCAGATTCATTTCAAGAATCAGCGCTTCCAGCTCGGATTCCACCACAATCCAGTCGATATGATCGATATGACTGACCATCTGGCGGGTTTTGACCGTATGCTTCACACTGTTTTGAAAATAGGAACGGACCCGGTGACGCAGATTGATCGCTTTACCGACATAAATGATTTTGTCATCGGCGTTTTTCATCAGATAGCAACCGGGTTTATTTGGCAGTGTCTCTAAAATTCCCTGAATTTTCGGACTGATATCCATAACTAATTTTCCAGCAGGATGGTCACCGGTCCATCATTTAAGAGTTCGACTTTCATATCCGCGCCGAAAATACCCTGCTGTGTCGGGACACCCTGCTCCCGCATTTCTTCTGCGAACAGATCAACCAGCGGAGCGGCGATTTCCGGTGCAGCGGCCCCGATGAAAGAAGGGCGATTCCCTTTCCGTGTATCCGCACACAAGGTGAATTGTGAAACAACAATCGCTTCCCCGGCGCAATCCCGAACAGAAAGGTTCATCTTATCGTTTTCATCCCGAAATATTCGCAATGCGGCGGTTTTCTTTGCCATCATAACCGCTTTTTCTTGGGTATCCCCTTCTTCGACGCCTAAAAGAACCAGCAAACCGGTCCCGATACGGCTGATTAACCGCCCATCGACGGTGACCGAAGCTCGACTGACACGTTGTATAACCGCTTTCATCTTTTCATATTCCGCTTAATTATTTTTATCATAAGATTCTAAGAATTTTGTTGATAAAAGTCAATCGATCGGGATCTTTCTGTCCATAAAGGATGCGTTTCGGATCCTTCTTTCAAAATCGGATCGCTTCTTCAGAGCGGGAATAAAATATCGTTGCCGGTATTACGGTCTGGGGCTATTCATATCCCAACGGTTCGACATGAATATAAGCTCGTTCCACGTCCGGAATCGCAGTCAGCTTTTCTTCGATTTCGGTTTCGATCCGGTGAACCTGATAAAGCGGCATGTTGCCGTCAACATTGATATGCACGTCCAGTACAAAAGTGGATCCGACATGTTCAGCAAACAGCTGATGAACATTCGCTACACCCGGTACCGAACGGATAATATCCAAAAACTGCTGCCGGCGTTCTTCGGATGCACCGGCACCGGTCAAAAAGCCCAAATTTTCCTGAAGGGCTTCAAAAGCGGCTCGAAAGATCCATACGGACACCAGAATACCAGCTATCGGATCTGCCAAAGGCGACCAAAATTTGGAAAGAACAATCCCGATAATGGCGGTAAAAGAGGTAATTGTATCCATCAAATTATCGATTGCGGCTGTCTTCAATGTCGGACTGGAAAGATCAATCGCAATCCGATGAATCAACCAATACATCACTCCTTTGATTACCGCCGAGAAAAACAACACCAAGATCGGTAATCCAACGTCAAAAGTCGTCGGACCAGTTCTGATTTTATCGATAGACTCAGATACAGCCTGATATCCAGCCCAAGCCATGGAAAAACTGATCAGCAAGCCCACCAATGGTTCGAAACGACGATGGCCCTGGGGATGAGAAATATCTGCTGGACGAATTGCGATCATCATGCCGATCACCAATGTAACGGAGTACAGAACGTCGGATAAAGAGTTGTAAGCGTCCGCTTGAAGTGCCGAGCTACCGGAAACATGGGCAATATAGAGTTTGGATAAAGCTAATATTAAATTACCTACCAGCGTAATAATTAAGGCTTGGTAGATTTTTCTGTTATTTTGTTCGGTATTTAAGGTGTCCGAAAAGTATTTCATACAGGTTCCTTTTTGTAGTTCTGCTTTTTCGGTCGCCCTTCACGAAGCAGCTTTAATTTTGTTATTCTGCGAGGTTACATAAGGTCCTTGCTGCCAAAAAGGCTGCCGGAATATCCGGCACAGTGATGGTTACCGACCGACCACCGGTACGTTCCGATCCCGTCAATCGGGAGGCTGTCTCAGCCATATAGGGTTGAGTGAATTCCACTTCCACTTCGTATGGGGCATTCATCTTCAGCGGTTGCGGTCCTCGCCCCTCTCGTTTATTTTGCACAGCCAATTCGGCACATTCCAAAATGCGCTCATGAGTCTTTGCCGGAGAAAAGCATTTCCCCGAAAAATAACCGTTGGCTTCTTTGACAACGGCACAGTTTATATCCGGAACGAACCGCAAAGCTTCCATAGACAGACTCTGATCCCCACTAACCATCAAAGCCGGTACATCGAACCAGCCGGCAATCAATGCGTTCATCCCGAATTCACCGATCTTCTGTCCGTTGATTTTCCAATTAAGGATTTGAGTGGACCAAGTGTGCGCCAAGATGGCATTCGCCGTCCCGGCCATAGCGTGATAGCCAATAAAAAACACTCCTCCAAATCCGGAATCAATTCCATTCATCATGCTCCATGGAGAGGTAGTCCCGCAATTCAATTGGGCACGGGAATCAAGTTCTTCTATCAACAGATTCTGCCCCTGGGAATGACCGTCTGCAATCTGAACTTCCTCAGCCCCGCCAGCAAAAGCGCCTTCAACAGCCGCATTGACATCCATTGTCATTTGTTTCCGGAAACGCTGATATTCCGGATGAGTCGGATTGCAATGTTCCCAGCGTGTTACTCCGGTAATTCCTTCCATATCACAAGCAATTAGTATTTTCATTTGTTCATTATCCCTTATTTATTGATAGATGTTAAAAAAAATCCCCGGAAAGAGAAATTATTGCGGGAGATTCAATTCATTTTACCACTTATCCGATGGACCAAAATGGCTGAGACCGGAGCATGACTCCAGCCTTAACCATTCGATCACCAGCGTAGTATTTAAGAATTTGTGATAGGGTCCGAATTACATTCTACCGCCAAAACCCATCGGGAACATCGGATTATCGTTCGTATCGGTCGAATCGACATTCACATCCGCCTCAATCTCATCACCGGCTTTCAGGTTATCCGATAATACTTGCACTTTGGTTCCGGACACCAAGCCGGTTTCGATGGGAATCCATTCAAAAGATCCATCCGTCTTTTTTAGATTTACAGACGGCTGACCGTTCTTCAACAGTACGGAAGACAATGGGACATAAAGCGTTTCCGGGATATTCGCAATAGTCATCGATAAATCGGCGGTCATTCCGGACTTCACGAGTTCATCCGCATCATCAATTTTCAGCGTCACATTAAAAGTGACCGATCGACCGGAAGATATACCCGTATCGGCAACCGTCGTCACCGTCCCATGATAAGTTTTATCGGGAATCCCGATAAATTGAATCTCCGCAGCCTGCCCCGGTTGGATGGAATTTACATCCAATTCATTGACCGTTGTGTCAATATAAAAAGTGGACAAATCTTCAATTCGGATTGCGGTCGTTTTGGTTGCGGAAGCTGCGGCCGTTTCCGAAATGACATCATTCACTTTGGTTTCCAATTGTGTTACCACCCCGCTGAACGGTGCGATCAGTTTGGAAGAATTGAGTTTCTGCTGTGCCGCATCAATTTTTGCCTGAGCCGCATTGATTTCGGCTTCGGTCGGGCCTTTTGTCACTTTATCATATTGGTATTGTTTTTCTTCGAGAGTCGCTTTGGCAAGCTGCAACGCAGCTTCCCGAATCAGCCGCTCCATTTCATTTCCTTCTCCCAAATAGCGACGATATTCCGCCAGGGCATTATCGCGGACACTGCGATAGCCGCCGACATCGCCCAATCTTTTAATACGTGTGGCATCATCTATCGGATAATCACGAGTGACTTCAAATTTTGCCAATGCGGATTCATAATCATTTTGAGCTTTCAAATAGGTCTCGTATGCCAGTTGAACGGCATCCGTCCATGCGCGGGAAGGATCCAGGCTGTCATAGGCTTTCTGAGCATCATCCAATTCCTGTTGCGCTTTTACCAATTCGGTTACAGCCGAGGTGGTCGCTTCCGCATTATTGGTTAACTTTTCCATATCATCCTTGGCATCATCCAACTCAACCTGAGCGTTCTGCACTTGAATCGAAAGCGTTTTTGGGTCAAGCTCCGCCAATATATCACCCTGTTTTACCGAATCACCGACGGATACATTAACCGCTGCGACGGTTCCGCTCGTTTTCCAAGCAAGATCTACGGATTGATTGGAACGTACCGTTCCGCTGATATCCTCGATGACCAATTTCATCGGACCGGATTCAACCGAAGAAACACTGGGTTGACCGGCGGCGATCCGAGCAGCTACAGCTGCCTGGCTGGCTTTTTGACCCGTATAAAAAATGTAAAGAAATACACCCAGAGCAATGACGACAAGTGTCAGAATGAGAATGATCCAGGTATTTTTTCGACTTTTTGTTTGAACCGTTATTTTATGATCCATTTTTCATCCGTTATTTTCTGTTTTGTTCATATTTTGTGGATACGGTGTCCCGGAAAAAGCCGGCTGAGTACCTGCGGGGCGACCGGGGTTCATACCGGTTTTCTGCGGCTGAAAAGTTCCGATCGGTGCCGCGGGCGTACCCGAACCCATCGGCTGAAAAGTTCCAATCGGTGCCAGAGAGGTGCCTTCCGACTTGGCGGGTTGCGGAGTCGATTTTGTTTCCGTCAGCGAATTCAGATAATTCTGTAAATCCGTTTCCGAAACAACAACCTTATCCCCTTCTTTAAGCTCATCCGATTTAACTTCAATCAGGTCCCCGGATGTGACACCGGTTGTGATCTCAATTTTTTGTGTTTCGGACCCATTTATTTTCAGAACATAAGAACGCCCGTTCTCCTGATTGATCGCACTTAAAGGAACCTGCAGTACATCCTCTTTGGTTCCGAGGAAAATATTCACTTCCGCAGTCATACCCGCTTTAATTTGCGGATCCTGTTGATCAAATTTAATTAGCGTTTTAAACACGGTATTGGTGGTCGATGAAGTTCCGGCACCGGCAACCTGTTTAACAATTCCCGAGAATGTGGTATTTGGAATCGCGTCCAAAGTAATTTGCACCTTCTGTCCCGCATAAATGTCCTTGACATCCACTTCCGAAGTATCCAACGAAATGTAATACTCACTCATATCGTCCAACTGAAAAGCCGAGGTGCCGGTAGTGACATACAAACCCGGCTCCGCGTAAACGGCTGTAACGGTTCCACTAAAGGGCGCAATCGCATATCGTTGCTGAAAACTGGATTCCGCCGAATGAACCGTCACATTAGCTGCATGCAGATCTTCGTCTCTCGGAAGTGTCTGATAAGAACTATAAGTATCCAACGCATCCTGAAAAGCTTTTTGAGCGCTCAACACCTCACCTTGGGCGGATGCCAGCTCAACATTATCGGGCGTCCCGCTTAGGTATTTCCAATCCTCATAGGTTGAAATCAAATTGTCATAAGCGGTTTTATATGCTTGATAGTAAGTGGTTCTAGCCGCGTCATCCCATCCTTTATAGTTTGCCAGCACCACCCGATAATCTTCCTTTGCATAATTGTAGTTTTCCAAAGCCAACTGATACGCATCATAAGACATTTCGACATCCAGTTGCGATCCTCGCGGATAATATAACGCCTCCTGCGCTTGCTTTGTGGCTTGGTAAGTGATTTCCGCAGCCGTAAGCGTGGACAGGGCTTCGCTTTTTGCCGTTGTCGATTCCATTACATTTGTCAGATTGTCCTGAGCATCAATCAGATTTTTTTCGGCGATCAACACAGAGGAATTCAACGAATCCTCAGATAATTCAGCCAAGATATCATCTTGTTCTACCTGATCACCGATCTTAACATTCACATTCTGTATCACACCGGTCGTCTTCCACAAAATAACCGCGGATTGAGCATAAGTCACGTTTCCCACAAGCGTAACGGCGGCGCTGATGTCCCCGCGGGTTACCGGAATTCCTTCCAATCCCGCCGGAGTCGCCGTCAGTCCAATTCCGATCTTCTGCGAGACAGCTGAGCATCCTATTACGGCAAACAGACAGAGTACTAGGGCCGAATTCCGCAGAATTTTTTTCGGTTGAACTCCTCCGGATGATTTCAGTCCGGTAAGCAGAGTTATTTTTCTCCCAACCATATTTTTCACCGTCATCATTCCGTTCGTAACGCAATCACCGGCTCCAGTTTTGCAGCCCGATTCGCCGGATAAATTCCGAAAAACAGTCCGGTCAGGATTGAGAACAGACAGGTTCCGAGGATAATTAAAGGATTGATTTCGGGAGTCATCGGTGATCCGGCATTTGCCGCAATCGCCGCAACTGCATATGCCAATACATAACCAAAAATAATCCCGAATATTCCGCCGATTAGACTCAATACAGAAGATTCGACCAAAAATTGAAGTTGAATATCCCGATTTTTTGCGCCCAATGCTTTTCGCAGACCAATTTCCTTCGTCCGTTCGGTAACGGTAACTAACATAATGTTCATAATCCCGATTCCACCTACCAACAACGAAATTCCGGCGACACTTCCGAGGAAAATCACAAAGGAATTCATGACGGAATTCATGGTATCGACGATTTCCTGCATATTAAAGATCGAGAAATCGTCCGGTTCGCCGGAAAGGATATCATGCCGATCCCGCATCAGTTCGGTCACGGCAGCTTCGGCGGCTTCCGCACTGTACGCCGGATTGATTTTCATAGCGATCTGATCCAAGGCATGTTTCTGCCGGGTTATCAGGCGATTCTGAGCGGTTGTCAACGGAACGTAAACCCCGCGATCCGAACTGATCATACTCGCGTCCCCTTTCGACTTCAGAACGCCGACCACTTCATAAGGTTGACCGCCGATTCGGACAGTATTTCCAACCGCCTCTTCATAGGTTTCAAACATCAGATCCCGCGTATCTGATCCGATAACAGTCACCATCGCATTATTATCCAAATCAGCCTGAGTGATAAATCTGCCTTCGGCTAAACTGTAGTTTTCAATCGTCAAATAAGTCGGGAAAACGCCGGTAACCGTCAAGGTACTAGATTGTTTCCCCGCTCGGGAAACCGTCAATTGAGCGGAAGAAGTCGGAGAGATACTGTCAATACAGTCTAATGCTTCGATAGCGTTTGCATCTTCATTTGTAAGCGTTCCGGGATTTCGAACGGTTTGTGTGAAATTTCCCGGAGAAATATAAAGCGTATCCGCTCCCAATGCGCTCATTTGGTCGGTAATGGATTTCTTCGCACCCAATCCCACCGACATCATCGCGATAACGGCACCGACACCGATAAAAATGCCCAACATAGTCAGTAACGAGCGAACTTTATTGGAAAGCAGGTTGGTGATTGCCTCATGGATCAGTGTTCCCAGATTCATTTCGCGCCACCCTTTCCCGCTTTAGGCTGTTTCTTCATGGATGAAGATTGAGCCGCTCTGATCGCATCTTCGTCGATCCGTTTCCCGAACGCATTCGCCAAAGCATCCGCAGCTCCGTTTGTCTCTCCTGCTTTATGATCCCCATGATCACCGTCGCCGTCGGAATGGTCACTGCCGTTTGGAGAAGATTTCCCGTTCCCGAAAGCTCTGATTAACGCTTCGGTGGCAGTTATATGACCGGCATTTTTCGGCGGATCATCATCCGAAGACGGGTCATCCGCCTTGTTGTCATTCGTATTCTTTTTTTCAACCGGGTCGTTTTTATCCGTATTTTCGGACTGATGTTGTTCTCCGTTGCCGTTCGACCCATTTTTCCCGTTCGTCTGTGTATCGTTTCCGTCATTTTTCTTTTCGGAGGATTTTCCCTTAATATCCGGAATATCTTCCCCATCCGGTTTCACCCAGCTGCGGATAAGCGCCTGTTCCTCCTCCGTTCCCAACATTCCGTCAAACACGCTGATCACTCGCGGGACATGCCGCCCGATACGCGGATCATGCGTCACCATGATGATGGTCTTTCCGCGTTCCTGATTCAGTTTAATCAACAATTCCATAATTTCGCCGCCGGATTTACTATCTAGGTTCCCCGTCGGTTCATCAGCCATGATGATTTCCGGATCATTTACCAAAGCCCTGGCAACAGCCACCCGTTGTTGCTGTCCGCCGGAAAGCTCCTTCGGTTTATGTTTCATTCGGCTACCCAGCCCCACCAATTCCAGGGCTTCCGCTGCCCGTTCTTTCGCATTTGCTTTATTCTTTGAATAGAGGATCGGCAGCATCACATTCTCCAACGCCGAGGAACGCGGAAGCAAGTTGAAGCTTTGGAAAACAAACCCGACTTTTCGGTTGCGAATTTCAGCCAGTTCCGAATCATCCATTTGCGATACGTCGATCCCGTCCAGCAAATAAATCCCGTCCGTCGGACGATCCAAACAGCCCAAAATATTCATTAAAGTTGATTTTCCGGAGCCGGAAGGTCCCATAATGGCTGTAAACTCCCCATAATCAATATCCAACGAGATATCATTCAAAGCACGGACTTCGATATCGCCCATGACATAATATTTCTTTAAATGTTCTGTATGAATTACATTTTTTCCGTTTTTTTCTGTCATTTTCCCCTCAGCAATTTCATGGCCTCTGTCCGCCGCCACCGTCGGGGGGAGGTCCGCTTTGACCCCCTCCGCGAGGCGCACCGCCTCCGGCAGCGCCGCCGTCAATCCGGATCGGTAGCCCATTAAAAAGCCCGCCGGCACCGGTTGCTCCGGCATTTTGCGACATATCCGGTAAAACGGTCTCTCTAACTTCGTCACCGGATTGAATTTGATCGGAAAGAATTTGAATGTTCTCGTCCGAAGAAATACCGGTTGTAACCGAAATACGGGTTGTCGTGCCGTCCTGATTAACTTTTTCCACATATTGGCTGCCGTCCTGCGCCGTTCCGATAGCCGTCTTCGGAACAATCAAAGCACCGGCAGCTTCTTTCGTGCGAATTTGAATATCCGCCATCATCCCCGGACGAACCGAAGGGTCGGTATCATCCATTCGAATCGTAAGAGCATAAGTTACTTCTTCTCCGCTCGTATCCCCGACATTGGAAATGCTGACGATCTTTCCGGTAAACATTTTCAAAGGAACGGCATCAAAGGTGATCTCGGCGGTCTGCCCTACTTCAACTGAGTTCACATCCATTTCTGAAACAGACACATCAATGGAATAGGAGGATAAATCTTCCAGACGGATGGCTAAAACTTCATCCGTTGTATTGTCCAATGTAATTACGTCGAATTGTTTGGAAGCCACTTCAGCCACCGTCCCATCGATCGGGGCAATAATATAAGCTGTGTTAACCGTCGCTTCCGCGGATTTTACTTGTGCTTCCAGAGATTTGACCTGGGATTCCGTCGGACCGTCCTTGATCTTGTTGTAAGCGCGGACCGCGTCATCATATTGTGCTTTTTTCAAGATTACATCCGCTTCCGCCTGTTGTTTTTCCAGGCTGTCGACCTCACCGTTGTACCAGTTATACATGGAAAGTGCACTCTCCATCGCCGAACGGGCACTTTCCAATCTTTGGGAAGCCCGTTCCCGGTCGACATCATCTAAGGGTCGAACTTTCAGCGTATTGTAGTGATCCAACGCGCTTTCATAAGCGGATTTTGCGTTCAGATAATCCTGGTAGTAAACACCGATTTCTATTTCATCTTCACGAACGACACCCAATGCCGAAAGAGCATCTTCAGCCGTTTTCACAGCATCTTGCGCGGTAATCATTGTATTATAGGCTGTAGCGAGATCCAGTGAAGAGGTATAGAGGCGTTCCAACTGTTCTTCCGCATCTTCTTTTGTGACAGCGGCATCCAGTACGGAAGTATCGATTGTGGCCGGATCTAAAGCCGCCAGAATGTCGCCCTTTTTCACCTGATCACCGGGTTGAACATAAACATCCGATACCGTCCCGCTGATTTTCCAGTTCAGACTGATCGATTGGTTCGATCGAACCGTACCCGACATGTCTTCCAGATTCTCTGAAATCAGCCCTTGTTCCACTTTGACATTCCGAGTCATCTGACTCGCAAGTTTGGATGCATTTTCCGCGGCAATCTGTTTTTGTTGCTGATATAAATAACCGCCGGCAGCCAGCATCAGGACGATGATTCCGACTAATATCCAGATCACAATTGTTGATTTTCTTCTTTTCTTTTTCCCTTTGACCGGTTGATTACCCGTTGAACTCATATTTCTTTCCTGTTCTTCACTGTTTGTTTAGAATAATCTTTCACTTCTTCATTCATTTAAAATTTCTTTTTTGTATCCCCGATTACGCTGAAGGAACTTTTACCAAATCTCCTTCATTCAGATTTCCTGAGACAATTTCAACCATCCCATTTTCTTCCACACCCGTAATGACGGAAACAGGCGTCAGTGTCCCGTCCACCACAACCTCAACATAGGAACCGTTATCCCCTTCCCGAATCGCAGAGCTCGGAACAAGCAAACAATCCGGTTTCTCAGAAAGGATGATCTTGATTTCCCCCGTCATGCCCACTTTCACCAATTCATCTGGCTGCTCAAAAGCTACCACCGCACGATAGGTGACGTTGTAATCGTTCTCGGAAGCAAAAGCGGAAATATATCTGACCGTTCCTTGATAGACCTTCGTCGGTTGAGCATCCAGCGTAATTTCCGCTTTCATACCGTCTTTCAGATCATTGACATCCACTTCCGAAATATCCAAAGAGATATATATGGTACTTAGATCATCGATTCGTAAGCCGCTTTGTCCCTTTTCGACATAATCCCCCGCAGCCGTATTCACTACGGTCACCGTTCCCGTTAAATCGGCGATTAAAGATCGCGCGTTATACGCCGTGACCGCATCTTCCAGGGTCGCTTCCGCATCAGCCTGATCCTGCTTCCGGACAAAGGAGACTTGATATGTTTTAAATTCCTTTAATGCAGCTTCATAACTTGCCTGAGCCTCTTTCGCAGATGCGGCAGTCACTTTTTTCGTTATTTCCGGCGCATTATTGACATAATAAAGCCATAAATCATAAGCCTGGGCATACGCTGTCAAAGCGTTTTGAAGAGTCTCATATTTCTTCATCCGCTCTTCGTCATAATAATCCCGTAATTTGACACCTTCGTAATCCGCAACCGCGTTCTGGTAGGCGTCTCGGGCAGCGATCATGGCTTTTTCGGCGGCATCGATTTCACTTTGATCAGCAATCGGATAATTTAACCCTTCGGCAAGTTTTTCCGCATCGCGTAAAGCTACTTCGGCATCCCGAAGATTTTTATAAGCCGTCGCTTTTGCCGTTTCGGACACCAATAATTCCTCCAAATCATCCTCGGCGCTGATCTTATCCGCTTCTGCCGCTATACTGGAAGCCGGCATCGAGTCGGTCAATAAGGTTGCCAGAACCTGTCCGGATTCAACTTTATCTCCTACCTTTACCGATACCGAATCAACCACACCGGAAGTTTTCCAACTCAATTCCGAAGATTGAGAAGCTTCCACATTTCCCACTAAAATCAGGGAATTGTGTACGGTCCCACGTGTGACCGCTTCGCTTTGAATTTCGGCGGTCAGAGCTGCCTGCTGAGAACGACTGCAACCTACAATAAAAAGGAGGATGAATAGGGGAAGGATATATTTCTTTTTTTTACTACAATTCATTTTTTTCTCTTAGTTACAGCTTCTTGTTCATAATCTATACGCAACATATTAATCTACGGTTAATTGAAAGAAACGTTGCGGTTTTCGAAAATAAATTCGCATGATTCTCAATCAATTTTTCCCTTAGGCACTCATTTTATGACACATTAAAAAATAGAATAATTAAATCTTTATTAAAACTATGACGCAAGTAACGGATCCGAGAATATTTGATAGATGATCTTCGACTTTTCCTTTTGTTATTCCTTCGTATTTCCTTCAATTTTTAAGGTTTCTATGATTTAATCAAAGTATGAAGCAGAACTTTTCCGTCTCCAAGAAAGATTTTTTTAACAAAGAAACATTTTCCGATTATTCTCTGATTTTGATTGGGAGTGTTATCCAATCCATCGGAATGGCATATTTTTTGATTCCCGCACGATTAATCAGCGGCGGAGTCTCCGGATTGGCACAGGTAATTAACGCTCACACCGGTTGGCCAATCGGCGTTATGACGCTAATCGGAAATATTCCTCTTTTTATCTTTGGGTGGCGTTATTTGGGGAAGCGGAAATTTGCGATTCGGACAGTTTTTTCGGTTGTTCTTTTCTCTTTTTTTACCGATCTGCTGACCCGATATCAGAAAAATGCCTATTTAACCCATGACATTTTTCTAAACACCCTGTTCGGTGCCGTCATCTTGGGGATCGGATTCGGACTGGTCTATCGCGGCAGCGGGACCAGCGGAGGAACTGATATCATCGGTCGAATTTTGAACCAAAGAGCGGGATTGCCGATCACGCAATCTTATTTACTCACCGATTCCATATCCGCTATTCTGGGCGGTCTTACTTTCGGTTGGGATCTGGCACTATACGGGCTGATTGCGATCTATGTCAGCGGGGTGGCTGCGGAGACCATTTCCGAAGGCGCCAATTTTTTTCGGGACGTGGTTATTATCACAGACAAGCCGGATGCGATTGCGGAAGGTGTAATCAATGTGCTGGAACACAGTGTTACCCTGATTACGGGAATCGGGGGTTATTCGAAAGAGAAAAAGGGTGTTATCTATTGCGTTATCAATCGGGGAGAGATCAATCAGCTGAAGCGGCTGGTGGTTGAAGTGGATCCGAAAGCTTTCATGGTCGTCGGTCAAGCAAACGAAGTGATGGGTGAGGGATTTCAAAAGTATAAATATTTAGAGGATTGAACCGGCCGTTTCATTCTTTCGGTAAAAAATAGCCCAATGACTTTAATATCGAAGGATTATTCCTCCAGTTCTTTACCACTTTTGCTTTTAATTCAAGATAAATACTGCGTCCGGTCAGTTTTTCGATTTCCGAGCGAGCATCTTGCCCGATTTTTTTGATCATTTCCCCGTTCTTTCCGATGACGATACTTTTATGATTTTCTCGGTCCAATATTAATGTCGCTTGGATGTAAGACTTGGTCTCGGTGCGATCCGAATACTCATCAATCCGAACCGCAATCGAATGAGGGATCTCATCTTCAAGATTCTTCAGCAGAGATTCCCGAATTAAGTCTCTCGCAATTTCCCGTTCGTATAAGTCCGTAATCTGTTCTTCGTCATAAAAAGCCGGCCCGGACGGAAGCCTACGAACCAACGCAGCCAACAAATCATCACATCCCGCGCCTGTCTTAGCTGAAATCAAAAAGGATTCGGCTCCCGGTACCAATGCACGGTAACGGTCGGCATATCTTTCCGAATTCGCCGGACTGACCAGATCCGCTTTATTCAGCGCCAATACGGTATTGGAAAGGATTCCGGCATTCTTTATTTTTTCCGCTACAATTTGATCTTCCGCAGCAGGCGGTTCATTCAGGTTGACAATCCAGAGAATAATATCCACTTCGGTAAATGTCCCCACAGCCGCTTCGTTCATAAAATCACCAAGTTTTGATTTCGGTTGATGAATGCCGGGAGTATCGATAAAAATAATCTGATAATCTTTTTCGGTAATAATTCCCAACTGATTGCGCTGAGTTGTTTGCGGTCGCGGAGAAACCGCAGCAATTTTTTGTCCCAAAAGATAATTAATTAGAGTCGATTTTCCCACATTGGGCTTACCGATGACGCTGACAAAACCGGAACGAAAAGTCTGAATATTTTCCAATTATTTACCCTGGTGATCTTTCCGGTCCCATTCTTCGGAAACAGTTGATTTTTTCCAAGATTCGCTCATCGCCGCTTTTTCAGCATGAGAATACTTTTTGATTTCCGTCTCGCGAATCATTGCTTCGTGCCTGCTTTCCATTTTTTCGACATAAACAAGTGATACAGGGGAATGCATTTTGGTATAAGCCGCACCGTGCCCGGCATTATGAGCTTTAAGCCGTCTTTCGGGATTCGTCGTCCAACCGGTATAAAAAGATCCGTTGGAACATTCCACCATATAACAATAAAACAGACCATTGTCGGACACCGTCATCGTTGTTTGCCCGTTACCCGCATCAGCAATTATTCTTTCTTTTTCCGCCCCAATCCGCCCAGAAACATCTGTCCCATCATTTCCCCCGCGGTCGGTACATTCAGCTTCTGATCTTTTTCTTTCCGCCAAACCCCTCCCTCGTAATCTTTGAGCCATTTTTCCCTTCCTTTTTCCGCTTTTTCATAAAGAGAGCTCAAAGCCGCACGGTCGCGGTTTTGAATGGCATCCCGATAGGTTTTCAAATTTACGATAAAATCATTCAGAATTCGCAGTGTATTTTCCCGATTTTCCGACAGGATTTCGGTGAATTCCTTTCCGGTATAAGGGAAAGCACAAAAATCGGTCTCTTGTACAAATTCTTTCACGGCTAATTTGCGGCAATCTTCCCAACTGTTTTGATTTAGCAATGTACTCATCAAAGCGTTCGATAATAACAGCGGAAGATCATAAGCAGCAGCCAATAATCCATCCAATTCAACCGGATCTATAAATGCGCTGTGAGCACCGATCAACGTTCCCAAATCCGACGCCAATTTGACTACGGCGGGTTCGGTATCGGCAGATGGAGCCAAATACAATGTGCCGGACTGAAACAGATCTTCATGCGCGGAATGAAATTCATTCGATGGTTCGGAGAGATAAGCCGGATTGATCGACGGATATATTCCCAAAAAATGATCCGGTTGAGTCATCGATTTTTTCGCCCAGTTGATCGCAGCCGATTTTGTCGGGCATGTATCCAAAACCGCGGCATCTTTCTTAAGCTCATGACCGATTAATTCGAGTGTGTCTTCCACTTCATGGGCGGGAATTGCCAAAAAAACGATATCCGCTTCTTTTACCGCATCCGAAAAGTTTCGTGAAACCCTGTCGACCGCTCCCTTCTCCGATGCATTATCCGTCGCATATTTATGAACATCCATCCCGACCCGAAATATTTCATCCTTCTGATACTTTAAAGCGAGTCCCAACGATGTGCCGATTTCTCCCAATCCGATGATGGCGATTTGAATCATAGTTTTATCCTCCGACCAACCAATAATACAGTCCGCTGATCAACGGACTTAAGATTTTTCCGAAAACGTCGATATTCAGATAGGGCAATATCAAAAAACAGATCAATAAAATTTGCATTCCGTATTGCTGTACATTATTCCAGGCAGGAAGCATACTGTCCGGTATGAAATATTCGACCACTTTTTCTCCGTCCAAAGGAGCGAGAGGCACCAGATTGAAAATCAGCAGGCTGAGATTAATCCAGATGAATTGTGAAAGAAAGAAAGGAATTCCCCACCACCGGATGGTTGTAATACCGGGAATTTTCAACAGCAATGCACCGATTAAAGCCAAGAGAAAATTGGAAAAAGGGCCAATAAAAGATACCAACATCACCCCGGCTTTATTGTTTCTGCGAATGGCTTCCGTATCGATTTGGACTGGTTTTGCCCACCCGAAGCCGGTTAATAATAGCATCAAAGAGCCGAAAATATCCAAATGCTTCAGAGGATTCAAAGTTAACCGTCCCTGCAGCCGCGGAGTCGGATCTCCGAACCGATCAGCCAAAAACCCATGCGCAAATTCATGGATTGTGAATGCGATGATTAAGGTCAGGATGCGACATACAAAAACTGCGGGCACGGCCATGCAGCTATTATAACATTTGCATCCCGAACCGTTATTGTGACTCTGTTCAGCCCCTTTCAATTCCTTTATAATTGCAGAATGGATGAGGAGTACGAGCTTGGCGATTTGATCACATTAAAAAAAATGCATCCATGCGGTTCCAATCAGTGGGTAGTGGTTCGGCTCGGCGCCGAGATTGGGCTGGAATGTTTAAATTGTCATCATCGCGTCTTGCTGACCAGAAGAGAATTATCGCATAAAATGAAGGGGAAACCGCAAAAGAATCCCGAACATCCATCTGAGTCGTCGGAACCTTCAACATAAAACAAATTCGAGCAAATCTGATACTTTTCTTCCCAACCTGATATCTTAAAGGATCCGTTTGTGCCTATTCTTGATTCGGAAACATTGGAAATTTTCAGCAGAAGCGCCGACCAAACCCGGCGGTTTGGGATGCGTCTGGGAAGAATGTTACAAAACGGTGACATATTGTGCTTCAGCGGAGATTTGGGATCGGGGAAAACCACTTTTATCCAAGGAATTGCTCAGGGATGGGGTAGTGTCGATCAGGTTACAAGCCCAACTTTTGTCTTGGTCAATGAATATTACCGAATGGACGGAAGCACACTTTTTCATATGGACGCATATCGTATCGACAGTACCCTTGAAGCGGAAGAGCTCGATATCGACCGCATGCTGCACCAAGGCGTGTTAGTCGTCGAATGGGCGGAGAGAATTGATTCCATTCTTCCGAAAGAAAGACTGACAATCAAAATGGCTTGGGTAGCGGACGAACAACGCAGCCTAGTCATGGTTCCGTATGGGGAACGCTATCAAACCTTATTGCATTTATTTCGCCATCGGTCTTTCGGAGTTTAAATAAATATGTTATTAGCAATTGACACTTCTACCAGTAATATCGGAATCGCCGTTTATGACGGAAACAGTATCATCGGAGAGGCAAATTGGGTGAGTCTAAATCGGCATACCGTCATTCTTGCCGCTTCTGTCAAAAATCTTTTCGATACGGTTGATACGGATATCACAAAACTCCGCGGCATAGCGGTTGCTATGGGTCCCGGATCGTTCACCAGCCTGCGTGTCGGCCTTTCATTTGCAAAAGGAATGGCGTTGGGTTTGGATGTTCCAGTCATCGGTGTCCCGACTTTGGATATTCTCGCAGCCGCTCAACCGATAAACGGATTGCCGCTCTGTGCTGTCTTACAGGCAGGCAGAACAAAGCTTGCTGCGGCTTTTTACAATCCTTCCAAAGATAAATGGGTGGAAAGTTTACCGGTTTCCGTCTATACGACAGAAAGTCTATGCGAAGCGATTACGGAACCGACAACGGTTTGCGGAGAACTGACCGCAGATATGCGTACCTATTTTCGCAGAAACAATAAGAATATCCGAATGGCATCACCGGCAATGTGTTTACGAAGGGCGGGTTTTTTAGCCGAAATTGCTTGGATTCGTCTTGAAAAAGGAGATTATCCTCCTCCAAACACCCTGTCTCCGATCTATCTTCATACGAAAGAGCCGATTTCGCAATAAATATGATCGGGCGCACTGACATTTCCATTCGCAGAATGGTTTTAACGGATATCCCGGCAGTATTCACAATCGACCAAGCTTCGGCTGCTCTGTATTGGCCGCAAAGTTCTTATTATTTTGAAGTCGAAAGGAACGAGGCATCACGCCCCTGGGTAGCGGTCGACTCGCAGCAACATGTCTGCGGATTTCTTGTCCTTTGGCTTATAATGGACGAGCTGCATGTTGCGAATTTTGCCGTCCATCCCGATTACCGCCGACGGGGAATCGGCGATGTATTAATGCAAAACGGATTGTATGAAGGTTGGAAAGAAGGGGCAAGAATCTCTTACCTTGAAGTCCGAGCCGGTAACTCAGCCGCAATATCCTTATATGAAAAGATCGGTTATCGGGTCGTCAATATTCGAAAACATTACTATCAGGACAATCAAGAAGATGCTCTAATGATGAATCTGGAAATGCAAGATTATCAAACTTATATCCTGACATTGGAGAAGTTATGGATGATTCCTACGAAAAAATGACTCAGCTTGCACAGCAAATCGCCGTTTGCGAAAAGTGTCAACTTCATTTATCCAGAAAAAAATCCGTCCCCGGAGAGGGGAATATTCATTCCAAAATCCTTTTCATCGGGGAGGGACCCGGTCTGAATGAAAATGAAACCGGCAGACCTTTTGTCGGCCAAGCCGGTAATTTTCTCAACGAACTGCTTTCGACGGCCAAACTGAAACGACAGGATGTTTTTATCACAAACGTGGTTAAATGCAGACCCCCGGCCAATCGTGATCCGCTGCCCGAAGAATTGACCGCCTGCTCTTCCTTTTTGGATGAACAAATTCGGCTGATTGACCCGTTGGTCATCGTTACTTTAGGGAGGTTTTCGATGGGTCGCTATTTTCCGCTTGCGAGAATCAGTTCGATCCATGGGAAGGGCCATTGGGTGGACGGGCGGATGATCGTTCCGATGTTTCATCCAGCGGCTGCGTTGCATCAACCGAATCTACGGGACAGTATTATGCATGATTTTGCCCTCTTACCGACCTATATTCATGAAGTGGAAGAGAAAATTACAGCGGAACCGGTTGAAAATGTCAATCCGACCTCCGAAGCAGTCGAGAAAAAAGAAGCGACGGACGGCGTTCAGCTTTCGCTCTTTTAGCCGGCTCGCAAAGATCAATCTCTCTGCTTTATAATTAGTTCAGATTAAATAAAAGGATCAAACCCTTGAAAGTTATTTTTTTCGCCAATACGGACTGGTACCTCTATAATTTTCGATTGGATTTTGCGAAATATCTCCGTGAAAAGGGTTGGGAAGTCGTATTAATGGCACCGGCGGGGGAGCATACCGAAAAGCNNAGGTTTTCGGTTTATTCCTTTTGAATTCTCACGAAAAGGGATGAATCCGTTTATCGAACAGCGAACCATTCAGCGGATAAAGAAAATTTACGCGGAAGAAAAGCCGGATCTGGTTCATCATTTTACGATTAAATGCGTTATATACGGATCTCTTGCCGCCAAAGAGGTCGGGATTCGAGCAATTGTCAATTCCATCACCGGCTTGGGTTATATCTTTTTAGATAACAAAATTACCACCAAGATGATCCGGAAAATCGTGTCCTCTTTGTATAAGAAGGCGTTAAAAGATACAGAGGTCATTTTTGAAAACCCGGATGATGCCGCTCTCTTCGAAAAATACGGATTTACGACGGAGGGAAACACCCATATTATTTTGGGAACAGGTATCGATACCGAGTTGTTTCGTCCGATTCCTCCACCGGATTCCATTCCTCTCATCATTTTACCCGCCAGGATGCTCTGGGATAAAGGAGTAGGAGAATTTGTCAAAGCCGCCGAAATATTAAAGAGCAAATCACTTCAAGCACGATTCGCTCTGGTCGGGAAAAAAGATGACGGCAATCCCAGCAGCATTTCTTATGAACAGCTGTCCTTTTGGCAAAAAGAAGGAAACGTAGAATGGTGGGGATGGCAGGAAGATATTCTGACCGTTATTTCCATATCGGACATTGTATGTCTGCCATCTTATCGGGAAGGATTGCCCAGAATATTAATTGAGGCGGCTTCCTGCGGGCGTCCCATTGTCACCACTAATGTCCCCGGATGCCGGGAAGTTGTCGTAGACGGCGTCACCGGATTTCTGGTTCCCGCGAAAGATCCGAAATCATTGGCTTATGCTTTGGAGAAATTGATTCGAAGCAGCGAAATGCGAATCGAAATGGGGACCGCGGCAAGAAAAAGAGCGATTGAGTTTTTCTCGATCTCCCGAGTGAACGACGAAATTTTCAAAATCTATCAACAATTGACACAAGGCTCATGATTCTGCCAGAGATTTCTACCGGAAAAATATTTGAAACAGTTTTTGTCAGTTTCTTTTTATGTCTGATTATCGTTCCGATTGCAATTCGTTTCTCGCATAAAACGAATTTAATCGATTTCCCCTTATCAGAACCCCATAAGATTCACAAAAGACCTGTTCCGATCAGCGGCGGATTGGCTTTTTTTGCGGCACTGATTCTCACCGCTGTCTTCCTGAATCACCGTTTGGACAGCCAAACCGTAAAAGTGCTCCTTTGTGCCACAATCATTTTTGGATTCGCACTGTGGGATGATTACAGGCCTTTGCGTTGGCGATGGAAGATGCTCGGTCAGATTTTGGCCGCGATCGTGCTTTATTTCTGCGGGATTCAGGTGCAGATAATGCAAACCGTGGGTGAAATATTGGGTTTTTCTGCAACGGTAAATGATCTTCTGGATTTTGGAATTACGATTTTCTGGATGGTTTTTATTACCAATGCTTTTAACCTGGTCGACAGTATGGATGGGTTAATGGTAGGGCTCTCTTTGCTGGTGCTTATCTTTTTTGTGTTGGCTGCCATGGATACGAAACAATGGTCGCTTGCCCTGTTATGTTCCGCCATGTTGGGAGCCTGCATTGTGCTGAATTTTTTCAATTCCTCGCCTGCCATTCTGTTTTTCGGCGATTCCGGGGCGCAGACAATCGGTTTTCTGATTGCGGCAATCGCCATCATTTATAATCCGCCAGACCGCTTACAGACTTCCACATGGTTTATGCCGATTCTTCTGTTAGGCGTGCCGATTTTTGACACGGTATTGGTAATTATTTCCCGCTTCCGCAGGCATTTGCATTTTTATGACAGCGGGACAGATCATACCTATCATCGGCTCGTAAAAATGGGTTTTTCCGATGTTCAGGCAGTCAATTTAATGCTTTTGGCTGCGACAGCCCTTGAAATACTTGCTTTCTTCATCATTTCACGCCCGCCTTTAACCGCGAACCTGATTTTCTTTGCCGTCGTTTTGGCTGGTATATTCTTGATTTACTTTCTTGAAAGTGAGAACATGTGGGAATCGATCCGTCTCAAAAAAAACGGGGATTAAAACCCATCCCTTTGTTTTTTTCCCTACTGACTATCGTCAGCTTGATATGCGGCTATACTCTATTTAAAATTCCTTCGGATCAAAAAAATGCCTTTATCCTCGGACTTTCTCTCGAAAGAGTTGTCATGTTGGCATTTTTTCTTCTCATCGCTCTGGCATCCCTGCTCGGTTCAATCATTTTCTACATAAATCAACAAAAAAATTCATCCATAGAAGCGTCTATTCTCGCTTGTAAGGAGCAGATCAAACGAATCGCTTCCGTTACAGCGGTTCTTTCGGGTGGATTGCTGTTAATGCCGGATTATCGGTTCGGACGATTTTCTGCCTACTTTCACCGCCTGCGTCCTTTTCTGTTTTTGCTGTTTTGGGTCGGTTTTTCCGCCGCTATGATCTTGATTGTCTTTTCGGACAAGAACATATCCAAAAGAATTAAGGACAATTGCCGGCAAATTACGGGGAAGCCCTTTTTTATATTTCTCAGTCTTTTTCTGTTGATCTTTTTGTTTATTTACGGATCGGGATGGGGAATCGTTGCCGGGAAGGAAGCTTGGTACGGAAATGCGGTCCCTGTCGAATCCCTTCAGATTGTCTTAATAATCGGATTTTTATTGTTTCTTTTTCCGTTCATGACAAAAATCGGACGAGTGAAATTATTTCGGAATCGTGCTTTCCTTTTTTTCTTGATATGGGGTATCGCCGCCTTCACTTGGAGCATAGCGCCGATGCAAGCTCATTTCTTTGCACCGGGACCTTATCCGCCCAATTACGAATATTACCCGTATTCGGATGCATTACTGAATGATGTGGCGGCTCAAACCGCCGTCTATGGCTTAAAGTTTTATCACGGCACGCTTGTGCTGAAACCGTTTGTAACATTTGTAATTTACCTGTGTACCTTGCTCTCGGGGAATCAAATGAATCTCACTTTACTGATTCAAAGTGCGATTTTTGCCGTTCTTCCCGCCATTCTATTTTTATTTGCTTCCGATTTGGGAGGGCTTTTCAGCGGATTTTTGGCTGCAGCCCTAATGATTTTTCAGGAATGGAATGCGCTCCACACCACTCAGATTCTGACGATTCATTCCCGTTTGGAAATGAGTGAATTTTTAGCCGAAGTATTATTCGCAGCGTTTGCATACTTTATTTTCAAATGGTTCCGACAGGGAAGAAAACAAACCTATTTCGCCGCGGCAGCCGGAGGAGTCTTGGGGCTCCTGATTTATACCCGCTTTAATTTTGTGGCCATGATTCCGGCAATTATTCTGTTCGGAGGTATCGTCTTCCATAAAAAAATAAAACGGGGGATACTCGACCTTCTGATTTTTATGATGTCCTTTGTAATCTGTATCAGTCCTTGGGTTGTTCGATCCTATCATATTACCGGAACGATAGCGCCCGAGATTTTGGACTCTTTTAAATCCGTGGTTATCGAACAAAGACTGAAACCCATCACTGAAACCTCCGAAATTTCGGTCGAGAATAAAGAGCCTGTCCAAGCGACCGCCGAACCTGATCATCAACAGCATACGGAAGCTACCCCTACCACCGGCAAGCAAGTTGAAAAAGAGACGGAAACTCAATTAAAATCGTTTCCATTGATTCCCGATGAAATACGTCTGAAGATTCATCCGTTGATCGATACAATCGGAAACCATTTCTTCCATAATCTTTTTTCGATCGCTTTCATCCTTCCCGTCCAAATTCAATTCGATGATTTGAATCATCTATATTCGGCCGAAGATTCTGTTTGGAGAGATCATTGGAACGGGAGTCTTTCGGCGGGGCAGATACTTTTTCTGGTAATCGATTTGATTCTGATCAGTATCGGTTTGAATTTGCTTTGGAAAAAGGAGAGCTGGGCAGGACTTTCGGCTGCTTATTTGTTGATTGTGTATGCGGCTGGCTTAGGGCTTGCCCGTACTTCTGGCGGTCGTTACATCGTTCCGATGAACTGGGGCGTTCTGTTAATCTACTCAATCGGTCTCGCGGTAATTCTGAAAAAAATCACGCCGATCCGGACGAATCTCGTGACCGAAAGTACCGAAATTTCGAATCAAACAATCGGAATCGGGGATTTCGGAAAATTAGTTTTGATTATCGGCATTTTTTTCATGGCTTATTTTTCCATGGTCTTAATCGAAATGAATACTTCCCCTTCGATTCCTTCCGAGAACGAGCTGATTGTCACGGAAAAAATAAAAGAGACTTTTCCGGAGCAAGATTGGACTCAAGCGGAGACACAATTACGGGACGGTAAGATGCGCATATTTCAGGGAGTTGCACTTTATCCGCGCTTTTATTATTTCAATCAAGGGGAACATGGAACGGATAAAGCGTATGCATATCAGCTCTATTCTCGGATCATCTTTAAAATTCTTTTCGATAACGGAGAATCGGATATCGTCCTTCCGCTGGATAAGTTTCCGGATACTTTTCCGGATCAATCTTCCGTCGCAGTCATCGGCTGTTTGGAACCCGGCAGTTCCTATATCAAAGGGATCGCTGTGATCGGACAGACGCCGGACGGAAAAGAATTTCACTACTTACGCTCACCAATGAAAGAAATAGCCTGCCCGATCCCCGAGCCGGTTTGTCCGGAAGTAAATAAATGTTACTGAACTTTATTTAGCAGACAAAACCTGTTCAAACACCGTCTCATATTGTTTGGCAATCCGTTTAATATCATATTTTTTGGCCGATTCCAGGCTGTTTTGGCGAAAGCTCCGGAGCATTTCCGGACTTTCCAGCAGCGCTCGTAACGCCGAAGCAAAAGAATCGGTATCCTCGGCATCAAAACTGAAACCGTTTTTCCCTTCTTCTATAATTTCCGGATTTCCGCCGGCGTTGCTTAACACCAAAGCCAGTCCGCAGGTCATAGCCTGTATTCCGGAAACGGGTAAGCCTTCTGATCGGGAAGGAAGAAACAGGATATCGCTTTGTTTAAATATTTCCGTAACGCGTTCGGGGGGTACCCATCCCGTTATAGAAAATTTGTTCTGTAAATTCAGTCGTTTGATCAGTTCTTCGATTTTCTCGCGATCCTGTCCGTCGCCGATCAATGTACAATGCCAATTCAAATCTTTTATCGCGGCGCAGACTTTAACCAGCTGTTCCAAATTTTTCTGAGGAACGAATCTTCCGGCAAACACAATCTCGGGAACCGAATGAGGTTCAATTCGNNTTGATCATAGTCAATTCCGTTCGGAATGACCTGTATTTCCACCGGATATTTTCGCTGTGCCATTCTTTTCGAAAACTCACTGACTGCTACGATTGCGGAAGCATGCTTCCAAAAGGTATGGGTAAAAGGATAAATGAATTTAAACCATTTACCGGTTTTTTCGGGAGATGCGTCGGGAATATCCCCGAGATGAACCGTTAAAACGTAGGGAACATGTTTTTTCCCCGATATAAACTTTGCCGGCGGGCCGCCGGGTACTGCAAAATGCGCATGGATAATATCCGGCGAAAAATCCTTCATTTGATAAACACAATAACGGGATGCAGCCAAAATAAAAGAAGCCATTGTTAGCAGTTTTGCCCGGTATGCTTCCTTACGATGAGATTTTAATCGGATAATTTCGACGCCGTCCAGGACTTCCCGATCGGGTAAATCTCCGAACTGAGCTGTGATAACCCGAACTTCATTTCCGTCTCGAACCAATGCACAAGCCAGATCGCGGGCAATCAACCCCCCGCCTCCACCGATCGGTGGAAATTCGTGAATAACGGTTAAGATTTTCATTTATCGGATTTGAAATTAATCAACTTTTTCACCGTATAAGTGCGTTTTCCTTGCGATTCATAATACGATCGGGTGAGCATTTCAGCTAATAATCCCATCATAATCAATTGAAAGCCTAAAATAAAAATCATGATACTGAAAGTGAACAGGGGAGATGCCAGTACGGAAACGCCCCAACCCAATCGACGGACAGCTAAAAACAACAGCAGCAACCCGCCTAAGATCGATAAGAATAATCCCGATCCCCCGAACAGATAAATCGGCTTATCGGAATAAGAAGATAAAAACTTAACCGTAAACAAGTCCAGAATTACTTTGGCTGTTCGTTCCAATCCATATTTCGGCTTCCCGAATCGGCGCGGATGATGTTTGACTTCGACTTCGATAATTCTTGCCCCGACCGTATTGGCATAAGCCGGAATAAAACGATGCATTTCTCCGTACAGTCGGAATCCGGTAATCACTTCGCGTCGATAGGCTTTCAAAGTGCAACCATAGTCATGAAGAGGAACTCCGGTTACATGACCGATGATTTTATTGGCGATGACGGAAGGAATTTTCCTGGATAAATTATCCTGTCGGCTTTTTCTCCAGCCGCTAACCAGATCATATCCCTCATCGATTTTTCCGAGCATCATCGGAATATCGGCAGGATCATTTTGCAAATCGGCGTCAATCAAGATAATAATCTCTCCGGTCGAATAATCAACACCTGCGGCGATGGCAGCTGTCTGTCCAAAATTTCTGCGCAAACCGATCACTTTTACATGTGCGGGGTCTTTTTCAGCCACCTTTGTTAATTCCTCAAAACTGCCGTCCACGGAACCGTCATCAACCAGGATGAATTCCCATTCTTTATCAAAATCCTTTAATGCCTTCATCATTTCTTCATACAATAAAGGAATATTGTCATGTTCGTTATAAACCGGAGCAATCACAGATAAGTACATATTTTTTCCTTTTTTGAATCGACTTTAATCAATCGATTTCAGCCCACTCCTCCATGACGGAATTCAATTCAATTTCTATGGAATTATACCGAATTCCTAGCTCTGCGATTTTTTGATGATCTTCTTTTTGAGAAACCATTTGTTGAGAAATTTCGTTGAGCATTTTTTCCAAGACCGAAATCCTTTTTTCCAATTCTTCCTTTTTTTTCTGCCTTCTAAATATCTCATTATTTGACAACTTTTGCAAGGGAGGATTTTCTTTTATCTCAGGAGATTTGCTTTCCGTTGAATCAGTTTGATCTTTTAAATCGCCGATCCCGGATTTCTTTTGATATTCTTTATATTCAGAATAATTTCCGCGAAATATTTCCAACGTTTTTTTATCGGGGTTCACTTCCCAAATTTGAGTCGCTATAGCATCTACCAAGTACCGATCATGGGAAATGAGAAGAATCGTCCCATTAAAATCTTTTAATAATGCTTGTAACGTCTCCTGAGCTTCGAGATCCAAGTGATTCATCGGCTCATCAAGCAACAACAAATTCGCATTTTGAAGAGCTAAAATTGCCAAAGTGAGTCGACCGCGCTCTCCGCCGGATAACGTCTCGGTTGTTTTGAAAACATCATCACCGGTAAATAAAAATCGAGCCAGATAAGATCGGATCTCGGCAGGCAACATTTGAGGAGCCGCTGCGGATATTTCGTCCATAAGCGTCGCTTTCGGATTTAATTTTTCATGAGCCTGAGCAAAATATCCCACTTTTAAATTAGCCCCCATTTCTACCTCACCGGCTAATGGAGGAATCTCATTTAAGATGGTTTTGATAAAAGTACTTTTTCCCACACCGTTCGGACCGAGAATGGCGACACACTCACCGCGTTGCAACACCACATCGGGAATGGATATCAATTTTTTATGATCATCCAAATAACCGATTTCAAGATTTTTTGTTCTGAGTACAATATCTCCGGATCGGATACTTGACGAAAGATTTGTTTGAATTTTCCGATGCAAGATCGGATTCGTTATTTTCGATTCTTCCAGCAATCTTTCCAAACGTGTTCGCCGTCCTTGTGCCTGCCTTGTATTTTGGCCTTCAATGTTCCGGCGAATATATTCTTCCTCTTTTGCAATAAATTCTTGTTGACTTTCGAATTGTGCTTTTTGGCGTTCATATCGAGCCTGCCTTTGTTGCAAATAGGCATCATAATTCCCATGATAGATTTCAAAAGAAGAATCCAATTCCCAAATGACTTCCACTGTTTGATTTAAGAAGTATCGGTCATGGGAAACAATTAAAGTACCTCCTTTATATTCTTTCAGGAAAGATTCGAGCCACTCTATGGCATTAATATCCAAATGGTTGGTCGGCTCATCTAAAATCAAAAGATCGGGATTCATTAATAATATTTTTGCCAAATATGCCCGTGTTTTTTGGCCTCCGGAAAGCTGATACCAAGGGCGATTTTCTTCACTTTTTGAAAAACCGAGCCCTTGTAAAACCTGATGGATCCGTGTTTCGAAGACGTATCCGCCACGGCTTTCGAAAGTATTTTGAAGATTACCATAACTTGATAATAGCTCCGAAACATTATTCCCGTTTGTTAAATCCTGTTCCATTTGGTTCAGTTTGCTTTTCATCAGAATTAAATCCGAAAAAACGGATAAACATTCCTGATACGGTGATTTCTCGAATTCAGCCTCAAAATTTTGTGGCAAATAGCCGATCGTTATTTTTTTTGCCCGTTGGACAGTTCCGGAATCAGAAGGAATAATCCCCATTAATATTTGCAACAAAGTTGACTTACCGGAACCGTTCGGTCCGACCAGCCCGATTTTCGCACCTCTCGGAATGGAAAGGGTTAATTCTGAAAAAATATCTTCAGCGCCGAAAGATTTTGACAATTTTTGAGCGGATATAAGAGGCATTCATTTCTCCTCCAAAAGTATAACAGAAATGTTTCACGTGAAACATTTAATCGTGTTTTCTCGGACCGCTTGAGGGTTTTAGGATAACCGCATGATTAAAATGAATATTTTCCCTATCCAGAATAGACTTTTTGTTCCTTCACGAAAAGCGCTTAAAAGTAAATCAATTATTTTACCGGTTCTGTCTTGAATTCGAATTTTTTTAATCGCTAATTTTCGAAAAAACGCCCTTTTCCGAAGAAATGGCCAATTCCATCATTTGAACAAAAAATCGATTGAAGCAATATGTATCAGAGTGGGATATTAATGTATAAAAAACTTTTTTATTGAGTTATTTTATTTTCATATGAATGATCTATTTTTTATAATTAAATTCTTTTCCAGTATCAAAATGAATGTTTTTCTATTAATGTAAATATTATAGATAGATATTATTCGTGCGTAAATTCTTTTTCTATTTATAAAATTCAACGTTTTATGATTTTAACGTATTCGTTTATTATATAAATCTGTATTTATATTTATTACATTGTCATATCCCCATTTTTGTGATATGCTAGAAAACTGTAATCCAAAAAAAAGGAGTAAATATTCATGGCCTATAAAATTGATCCAGATGTTTGTATTGATTGCGGTGCATGCGAATCAGAATGCCCGGCAAATGCTATTTCCGAAGGAGATGGCTATATGGTAATCGATCCGAAGTTGTGTGAGGAATGTGGGAACTGTGCCGAAGTTTGTCCCGTAGGTGCACCTTCCAAACAATAAAAACAGTATTCAATTAAAAACAACTGAAGCTATTTAAACTTCAGTTGTTTTTAATTAATATATATTCTTCTTAATAAGAGGAGTGGAAACTGTGGATGAGAACAAAAATAGCTAATATTTGTCGGATATTCAGAAAAAGAGTCGTGTTTATGAGTGTGTGAACAGATTGTAAATAACATGAATAAGTTGTTAAAGAAGCAATCAGCAATTTTCTATCAACGCCTTCGACTGTCTATTAAAAAATATCCACAAAACTCTGTGGATATTTTTTAAAGGTTTTCAAGATCGTTCGCGTCAAACCCCTGTGAATCACCCCAATTCTTTTGAGCATCCTCAATCGAATCCAGGAATAATTCAAGTTGGGATTTCCTCTTTGCAAAAAACATTGGAGAAATTTCGAGCATATTGCAAAAAGTGACAAAATATTCGTTGTCATCCAGCTGATATGCTTTCGCCACACTGCACCACGTTTTTGCCATAATCCATAATGCCGATGCCAAATGTTCGTTCCAATAATAAGAAACGGGTGCCGTATAGTATGGAATACGGTCTGCTTTCATTTTTAAAGGAGCAAGATCACTGTTCCCGAAGAATTCCAAATAGTATTTCCAGGAATTGAAGAAATAATCATAGTAGGGGAACGGGCTGTTTTGTCCCAATATCAGACCATATAATATTGTGGACAAATCTTCTCGGTTGATTGCTTCGGCAACCTCATTAAATCGCTTCATCAGGGTACGGTCGGTAAGCGGTAAACCACTGAGACAGGCAACGGCATTGCAGCCATCCTCAATGATTTTCAAATAAGAAGAAATGTAAATACTGCTGCCAAGATTTCTTTGATTTTCCAATTCGGTAAAAAGAAGCCGAGCTTCATTTAAGAATAAACCTGAACGATAAATTACGTATTCCGGAGAAAAGAAACCGGCTTCCACAGAAGCTTGCATAAATTCAAACCAATGACCTTTGTTATATAAAAGAAGCGGATCAAAGCAGAGGGAAGATCCGATCCATGGATCTTTCCGGACTTTCCGAGGAGGAGAGTAATAAGATTGTTCGATGTGATGAATATCCAATGTGACTTCGGGGGTCATCCCGATGATCTCTCTGATTTCATCCACAGGTTGGTTGTGGACAATTACCAAGTCCACATCCGCAGTTCCGTTGATGAAAGGGTCATCCCGGAGCATGGAACCGGTTAAATAAACGCAAACAATCGAATGATCGGAATGCAATCGTTTCGACAAAAATGTTTGCGTCATTGTTAACAAGCGTTCTTTGTTGAGAATCATATAAATATTTTATTCTTTTACAGGTGATTTATCAATTCTTTTCGATTTCCGTCATTTTTTCCGTGAGAAAATCAAAACCTCCCTGCCAAAATGTCGGATCATAGAAATTAAAACCCGCATCCGTAAGAATATCTTCGGGTGATTTTGATCCTCCGGCCGATAAAATCTGTTTATATTGCGGAATAAATTTTTTTCCTTCTTCTTTATATTTTTTATAGAGGCTGAGAACCAGCAATTGACCGAAAGTGTAAGCATAGACATAAAAAGGAGTGGCGAAAATATGAGGGATAGAGACCCATTCCCATTTGAATTCATCGCTGACGTTGACAACTTCTCCGAATTGATCATGCAAATTATCCAAATAGATGGCATTTAATTGTTCAACGGTCGTTCCGGATGCGATCATTTCATGAGCTTTTTTCTCGAACAGAGCAAAATAAGCCTGTCTTTGGATCGTAGCATAGAAATCATCCATTTGCTGCATAATTAGTTCTTTTCGAATATCCGGATTTTTCTCTTCTTTCAATAAGGCATCCACTAACAACATTTCCGCAAAAGTGGATGCCGTTTCAGCTAATGGCAGACATGCCTGATGTTCAAAAATATTCTGCCGGTTCGCAAACAGTGAATGAACCGCATGTCCTAATTCATGTGCCAATGTGGAAACATCAGAGATTCTTCCCTGATAATTGACCAGCACCCATGGAGTCAGTTTGGGTGAAGTGGTCAAACAAAAAGCGCCGTCCCTTTTTCCTCGGCGATCCGCACTGTCCATATGGTCTTCGTCAAGCACACGCATCGCCATGGCTGCGAATTCCGGATCAAAGTCGGTAAAAGCGCTTTGTACAATCGAAAGGCCTTCTTCAAATGGGATCAATCTCTCTTCTTTTTGAAGCGGTGCATAAATGTCGTATCGAGTGAAAGTTTCAAGCGCAAGCATTTCCTTTTTCAACGCGAAATAGCGTTGAAATACCGACTTATTTTTTATACAGGTATCTAAGAGTAAATCGACAACCCGATCGGGAATGTCGTTTTCGATGTTGCGAACCGATATCGGAGAAGGATATTTTCTGATTTTAACATTTTCANNAAAACGCGATAAAGTTCTCGGTATGCCTGCTTTCGTATTTCAGGACTTTCATTTCTGACGTACTGCATCAAACCGCTCCGTGAAACTTTTTTGCTTTTTCCGTCAATTTTCAATGTGAACTGATAACGATTTGTCAGCGATTCATAAATAGTGTTCAATGCATTTTTTCCGGAAATATCTTTAATGTTGATAATTTGTTCCGCAAATTCGGGAAGGGTAAATTGTTTCGTATTCCGCAATTGTTTCAGATAATACTGATAATCAGGAAATTCTTTGATCAATCTTTGAGCCTCATCATCGGATATGGATTTCCACCATAATGAGAAGAAGATAATTTTATTGTGTGCTTCGGTTATAATCGCTTCGGTTTGTCCCACCAAACTCATCGCTTCGCTGTTTTGAGTGTCGGCAGAAAACAAAAGCTCCGCATAAGAAAGTAATCGGGAAGCGATTTCATGAAACTTTTCCAGCTTCTGCAATATGGTGCCGAAATCCGAAACTGCCATTTCTGGAGAAAGCATTTCGCGATAATTTTGGATTTCATCGGTTAAATGTCCTAACTCATTCATCGCAGTTTGATATTCTTCACTATTTGTGCCGGAATAAAGATCTTCTAAACTCCATGGTTTTTGATAATACTTTTTTTCCTGATTCATTTTTCCTCCGTTTATCTCATTCATTATAAATGAATCCATATAAAAGATTTTAAAATTCCATTTTCCCGAAAACGGAAGGAATGTTGAACTTTCTAAAAGGATTAAATAGGGAAAAAAGCGGTTATAAATAAGCAATAAAGAAAATTACATCGATTTTTCGGATTCAATTCAAAAATGAAGAAGAAAAACCAAATCATTGACATTGGTACCCGTAGAACCCGTTTTGATTAATCCGCCTGTTTGTTCAAAATAGTGGTAAGAATCGTTATTTTCAAGAAACAGATCGGGATCCAACCCTTTTTTCATGCCTTCCGACCAGGTTTCGCCGGTAACAATCGCACCGGCGGCATCGGTCGGTCCATCTTCACCGTCAGTGGCAAGCGTAACCAGAGCAATATCGGGTATTCCCGCCAAATCTTTAACAGCTGCCAAAGCGGTCTCCAGGTTTCTTCCACCGAAACCGCTTCCTTTGATTGTTACCGTTGTCTCGCCTCCACCGACCAGCAAAGAAGGTTTAAAGGTAACCGGTTTCCTTAATTCGGCTGCCAAAAAACGACCGGCTTCCCGAGCTTCACTGATGATGGGTTTCAGAATTACCGAGACATTCAATCCAAGCGATTTTCCTTTTTCAACGACGGCATTGACGGCGGTGGAATTATCGCCGATCAAGTAATTCGAGATATTTTTCAGGACCGGAGAATCATCTTTCAGGGTTTCGGGAATGTCACCGTCGGCTCCGATCAGAATTCGTTCATAGATTGCAGCCGGTATTTTTTCCGAGAGATGATATTTTTGAATGATATCAAGACAATCTCGATAGGTAGTTGAATCCGGGACCGTCGGCCCGGATGCGACGGCTTCCAAGGAATTCCCGATCACATCGGAAAGAATCAAGGTTACGATCCGTGCCGGCGCTGCCGCTATCGCCAATTTTCCCCCTTTTATTCGGTCGATATGTTTTCGGATGGCGTTGATTTCCTGGATATTGGCTCCGTTTTCTAAAAGCAGTTTGGTCAGGTCTGCAATATCCTTTAACGATATACCGTTTTCGGGTAGGGTCAGTAATGCGGATCCTCCACCGGAAATCAGGCATATCATCAGATCTCGATTCCCGGCATCTTTCACCAGATCTAGGATCCTTTGTGCACTTTCAAGACTGTTTTGATTCGGGATCGGATGTCCGCCTACCAAACAAGTATATTTATCACTCAAACGAATTTCCGAATCCTTCTTTTTTGATACGATCATTCCCCCGGTAATGAAACGGCCGATTAAATCATCCATCGCTTTTGCCATTTTCAGTGAGGCTTTTCCGAAAGCGATCAGATAAATATGTTCAAATTCGGATAAGTCAAACGGTTGGTTTTGGATCTTAAGGATTGAATTCTTCAAATCCAAAGCATTTTTTACAACATTCTCGGGATTGACAGCGGTTAAGGCGGCCTGAATCAATTTATCGATCAACTTGGATTGAGACTCATCAAGCATTTATGATTCCGCGATTTCTTCGGGCAATTTGAAAGTCCCGTCTGCTTGATGCGGGAACGGCAGAACCCTTCGAATGAGTTCCACGGGTAATTCTCCGTAAAAATGCGGGAAAAGACCTTCGCGGTGATCTGCAGGCTTTTCAAATCGAATTTGATCGGTAAGTTGTTCATCGACTTCCAATAAAACTAAATCGTCTTGACCCCGATAAAAGGAATCGGCCGTCTCAAGGATTTGTCGGATTGAAGAGAAATGAATAAATCCTTCTTTCCTGAGACTGTCTGGGGAATATTTTCCCCGAATTTTGGCTGATTCGTATGAGGTTTGAGTGCAAATATGATATACCAATGAATTATCTCCGTTTCATGAAAGGGTTCTCTACAATCAAAATTATAATCAGAAAGCGGAGGACTTTATCATGGACAGAGAACGGATCGAGAAGGAACTTTCAACACTGGATGGGGAATATACTTTCTACTATTCGGATCAAGAAAATCATCCGATAGCTGTTTCCAATCGGGATGAATCTCACAGATTTCTAACAGCATCGGTTATCAAAGTGCCGTTATTATTTGCTTGGTATGTTTCGGAAAAGGAGGGATTTGTTTCTTCGGATGAAATTTGTGACCCTACCTCTGAACCGATCGTCAAAGGCGCGGGTTTTTATTATTTATTCCATCAGAAAGCATTACCATATCATGATTTATTGCTGATGATGATTGCGACTTCGGATAATTACTGTACGAATTTGATCATTAATAAATTGGGTTTTGAAAGGATTAATCACATCTTTTCAGAGACTTTTCACTTTCGGGATACCCATCTGGGGAGGAAAATGATGTCAAAACCCGATTCGGCACGGGGTTATGACAATTGGACAACAACTGCGGATATGATTCACTGTTACGATCTGTTCCAATCTTTCCCAGCCGAAGCAAAGAAGAATATATCTGAATTTTTATCGGTTTGCCAGGCAGATAAACTTTTCACCCGTAATCTCAAAGGTGATTCGGTAGACTTTTATCATAAATCCGGCGGTTTGCATAATGTAATCAACGAATGGGGATTTACCGATCGCTGTCAGATTTTTTTACTTTGCAATAATTATTCGGACTATCAGAAAGTCTATGATGTTTTCGGAAATCTCGGTAAATGGCTGCTTGATTCATAAAAAGTAACCAGTTACATAATACTCCTAATAAATAAAAAAAATTCTTTTAATTCGATTCAGCAGACTTAAATGTATCGTACGGCAGCTGCAAAAGTTCCTTTTAAAGCCGGAGCGATTGAGGCATCATCGATATAAACGCCGTTTTGTGATCTGGATGAATGAATGACAGTCCATCCTCCCAAGCTGATGGATGCATGGGTGATGGATTTCTTACCGTTTTCTTCTTCTCCGTAAAGAACAACATCCCCGGGCAAAAAAGGAGGCTCAACACATTTTTCGGGAACAAGCTGCATATGTGCATCTCTGCGAAGCCGGATGTTGCATAATCGATAAGACCATTGAACCAATCCGGAACAATCGATCCCGCACGCCGAAGTACCGCCCCATAAATAGGGAACACCGATCAAACTTTTCGCATTTTCACAAACTCGATTTCGAATTTTATCCTGATCGGTCGGCAGATCCGAAATGGGAATCAGAGAAGTCTTCTTCACCCACCCGTTGTGATCCGCTCGGATGAATGCCATATCTCCTTTTTCATCGAATATAACCGTCTCAGTTCCGCCAAGCACTCGCGTCACCAACTCTTCCCGATTCGGATTGTTGTAAGCCAATGCCACCGGTTCACTGACAATATGAGTCGGTTCCGACCAGGATATTTCGCCGAGGTATTTTTTATAAGTGTAACTGATATATCCGTCTGACATATTGCGCCCTAAAACCCATTCTCCTTCGTCAGCCAGAACAGCAACGGGGTCTCCGTAAAGCATCTGATTGGTGAGTTCCGATAGAAAAGAGCTTTCACGATGCATATCGGTGAGATTCTTGCTCACGCGTAATATCGGCGTTTTTTCATTCAGTAATACTTTTATCCCTTTGTAATCGACCTTCCAATCCGGAATCTTGTTCTCCAATTCATTTTTTAGGAAATCAAGATCTTTTTGCTCGAGTATTTTGCCGGTCAGTTTTAATTCATTTGATGAAATTATTTCAGGTTGAATGTCAAAAACGGTCAGCATCGGTTCATTAAAAAAATTCTTCTTAACGTCAGCAAGGATGGTTTCTATTTTTTGAAATGTCATATTTTCCCCTACCTTTCGGAGTTTTTAAGTTTCAATCCCAATCCGGGTCCGGCCGGCGGGATCAGTGTTGCGTCTTCGGTGTAAGTAAGCCCGCTGAACGGGTCGTTGGAAATCAGCAGCGGCGTGTCTAAATCAATCCAATCAGCCAGCCCAATCAAAGAAGCCATCGCTCCGACACCGATGGAAGTCTCGACCATGCAACCGAGCATGATCTTCATTCCGTAGGAACGGGCTTTCTGAATCATCTTGACAGCGGGAGCAATACCGCCGCATTTCATCAACTTAATATTAATCCCCTGAATTCCGGCACGGTGCAATTTCTCAATGTCATCGAGTGTTTGAAGGGATTCGTCCGCGACAATTGGAATCGGTGTTTCTGCTTGAACATGCCCCATCCCGAGGATGTCAAATTTCGCAGTGGGTTGTTCGATCAGCTCGATATTATATTTTTCAAGACGTTTTACTAATTTGACGGCATCGTCCGTCTTCCAACCGGCATTGGCATCTAACCTTAATTTTGCATCCGGACGTACGGTCCGAATTGCCGCTATACGTGCTTCATCCAAATCTTCTTGGCCGGGTGAACCGAGCTTAATCTTGATCAACGGGTACCGATTGATTCGGAGAGCCATTTGTGCCATGTTTTCCGGTGTATCGATACTGATTGTATAAGAGGTTGTCATCGGATGGGGGGCTGGAAGATTATAAAGTTCATAAATAGCTTTTCCGTTTTTTTTGCCGATCCGGTCGTGAAAAGCGATATCCAAAGCCGCGATGGCAGGTGCGGGTGCATCGTCGCCGATCCATGGATGAATTGCATTAATTGTTTCCGGAAAAGGATCTTCCCGCAATGCACAACGATCCCAGAAATCAGTCATGTCTTTAAAATCAATGCCGTAATAAAAAGGAATCGTCCCTTCTCCCCAACCGGAATCTTCTTCGAGTCGGATCCAATAAGCGGTCCGTGTATCGGAACTTCCGTAAGAAACAGTAAAAGGAGATTTTAAATTAAGTATTAATTCAGTCCAAGTGAGTCTTTTTGGCATGGCAATCCTTTTATGAATCGGATGATAGCTCGATTCTAACAGTATTATTTCGGTTTGACTGCAAATGACAGAAAAAATATATGCAACCAGGAAAAAGGGGAGCTATTCCGGTTCGCCGAATCGGATCCGAAGATACGATTCATAACGTTCCCGGCTTACTTTGCCTTCTTTTACCGCTTCATGAACTGCACAGCCAACTTCCGAAGGACTGTGTGTGCAATCTCCATATAGACATTTTGAAACCAATGGACTGATTTCGGGAAAGTAACCATCCAATTCTTCCGGTTGAATATCCCAAAGTGCAAGCGTCTTGAGTCCCGGTAGGTCCGCGACAAAGCCTCCCTCTTTTAAGGGAAACATTTCCCGCACGACCGTTGTATGCTTTCCTTTTCGATTGTAATTACTGATTTCGTTGACTTTCAAGTTTAAGCGGGGATCGATTCGATTAATCAAACTGGACTTACCGACGCCGGAGGGACCGACCAAACCGGTTACTTTTCCCTGTAATCGTTCTTTTAGATCCGCGATCCCTATATCGGAAGCCGTCGAGGTATATAAAACATCATATCCGATATCCGAATAGACGGAGAATAAAGATTTCGCCTGATCCATGCCTGATAAATCAACTTTATTTGCCACAATTAACGGCGGTATGCCTTGTTTTTCACAGATCACCAAGAAACGGTCCAACATTCTCAAACGCGGCTCAGGCTGTGTAACGGCAAATACCAAAAGAATTTGATCCAGATTGCTGATTAAAACTTGTCTATATTCCGATTTGATACCGGAAATCATTCGAATTAGTTCATTTTTCCGTGGAAGGATACATTCGATAACACCTGTTCCATCTTGAAGCTGCGTAAACTCGACTAAATCACCGACGGCAACCAAATCTGTTTGACGGATGTTTTCCTTTAATTTACCGCGTATTTTACAGGTCACGATCCTCTCATCGGTCATGACGGTATAAAATCCGGATTGATAACGAATCACGCGTCCTTGCAGAGTCATTCGCGGGTCGATTTAAGGGGTAACCTCAGGTGTTATTTGCCAAGGCGCTTTAGTCGGTTCCGGTGTCGGAGTGATCGTTGGCGTAGGAGTCGGCGTCTTCGTTATATAAACCCCCGCTTCCCAGTTATAAAGCATGGATGCTTTTCCGTCAAAATAAAGTTCCAGGACTCTGCGGAAAATTGGAGCCGCATAAACCGAACCATCCCCCATGTTCTCTACCAGAACTGCCACCGCGATATCCGGTTTTCCTTCCAGTTTTCGATCGGTATATCCGGCAAACCAAGCATGCGGATCTTCTCCGGGTGATGTCTGAGCCGTCCCGGTTTTCCCGTAAACCGGATATTTAATATATTTAAAAGTCGAATAGGCGGTACCGCGCGGATTATTCGTCACACTCAGCATTGCTTGCTGGACTAATTCCAAATTTTCCTTCGAGACCGGTAATTTGCCTTGTTCTTCTGGTTTAAAAGCGTAAGTAACATTTCCTTCGTAATCAACAATCTGTTCTACAACCTGAGGACGATATAGTGTCCCTCCGTTACCGACGGCTGCCACAAAACGGGCGACTTGAAGCGGTGTGACCAATAAAGTCCCTTGTCCGATACCCATTTGAACGGATGAATATTCATCGGGAGGTGTTTCGACATTCCCGGATTCCTCTTCCACCTCACCGATGCCGGTAGGCGACCCGAGGCCGAATCCCCTTGCCATACTGGGTAAATAATCCGCACCTTTTTGCCGAAAAAGCTCCAGACCGATTTTATAAAACCAAGGATTACAGGAGCGCATCAAACCTTCCGAAAGCGTGAGTTTACCGCTTGCCGCGACATCATGATCGAGTGTCCAGTCGGTTAAAGTGATTCCGGGCAATTCCGTAAATTCATAACCGCAATCGTAAGTATCATTGACGTGATATACGCCGGATTCCAAAGCGGCTGACATGGTGATTATTTTAAACACGGACCCCAGAGGATATTGTCCCTGGGTAGCACGGTTGTACATAGGACGGTCATCGTTATAAAGCAAATTTGCACTGTAAAAAGAATTGTAATTATTAAAATCCAATAAGTTCGGGTCAAAAGTCGGTGAAGAAGCCATTCCTAAAACTCTGCCGGTATCCCTCTCCAACACAACAATTGCACCTCTGAACCCGGCGATTGCCCTTTGAAGGTCATATTGGAAATCTTCTTTGAAGGTTGTATAGATCGTTTCGGCAGGGACGGGATCGCTTTTATATAAACGGGTGATCGGGTTCCCGGCTGAATCAACGACATAGACAGAAGCTCCTCGTTCGCCATCTAAACGATCCTGACCCCATTTTTCGATCCCGATTCTTCCGATTCGTTCATCAATCCGATATCCTTGTCTTTTCATGGTTTCGGCTTCATCTTCGCCAATGGGTTGAACGTAACCGACCAAATGTGGAGCAGATCCGCCCTCATAATAAAAACGGCTTGCCGTATAAGCATTGAGATAAACACCTTCATAACTGGAAATGGCTTCCATTCGTTCTTCAACAACCGCAGCGGGGACTTCACCGATGACCACATAATCATACTGATTAGCTTCTTCCATCATCTGTGTGATCACAAACGTCGTTTTACCGGTCAGTCGTGAAAGTTCATTAATTAAGCCATTCCAACGGTTCGATGGAACGGAAGCGGGCACAACCCCGATTGCATATGCTTCTGTTTCTGCGGCAAGCGGAACACCGTCGATGTCATAAATCGGTCCTCGCGTCGGTACATCGATGTCTATTTCAATTTTGTTTCCGCCGCTTAGCTCGGGCATGATCATCCCGTCATCCCATTGTATTTTCCAATCATTCGCTTCAAAAACCAAATTCATCACCATATCGCGCGAAAAAGTTCCCGCTAACGCGGTTTGATATGTCGCATGATATCCGATTTGCGCGGTTTTAGGGCTGGTTAAAGCGGAGGTCACCTCACAATTTAAACTTTGTAAAGTCAAGTTGGTTTCAGCTTCTTTATATTTGGTTTCAAAATCTTCGAACGGAATAGCATCTCTGCTGACTTGGGAAAGCATGTTATACATATTGACGAAATCATCCGCTTTCCAAAATTCAAGGAATGTATTCGCAGTCGTTCTCGCTTCGGGAGCGGAGGTTATCATAACCACCGGTTCCGGCAGAGGTGTATCACTCGGCATCACCGTGGTTATCTCAGGCGTTTTTGTCGATTCGTCGGAAACTTTCGGACCGCATCCGACGGTAAAAACACAAAGAAAAATAAAGCAAATGATGAATCTTTTCATACGTTTCGTTCGATAATTTTTTGATTGAATAAGGATTTCCGTAACATTTCAGACTGATCCACTACACAATTGTAGTGAATATGGCTTTTGCAACATTCGATAACATTCTTCTCAAAGGAATAGTTAAAGAATGAAAACAATTTTTCCACATGGCATAAAGGGAGACCAATAACACATGTGTAACATCCTTCAACGGATTCCACCAAATTAAAATCGGTATTTTGGATTGCATAGGCACCCGCTTTTCCCATAGGGTCACCGGTTGCGATGTAAGATCGGATAGTGGCTTGGGATAGAGGATTCATACGAACTGATGTGTCGCATAAAGTACTGACAGTTTTCTCGTTCCGTAATAATGTTACAGCAGTACAGACATGATGAATTCGTCCTTGTAAAAAAGTCAGTATTTGAAATGCATCCTGTTCGTCTTTGGGTTTCCCAATAATCCGATTTTGTGAATAAACAATGGTGTCAGCTGCAAGAACAAAAGAATTCTGCGTTTCCGTTCTGGAAGGGATAGCAAGAGCTTTCTGTTCCGCGATTCTTTGACAATACACCTCTGGACGTTCTCCGGGCAGCGGACTTTCATCAATATCAGAGGGAATAATTTCAAACCGATCGGTTAACCATGAGAGTAACTCTCTTCTGCGTTGGGAGCCGGACGCCAACAAAATTTTTTCTTGATCTCGCATAAGGAAAATTCTAACACAATTGAATGTTCCGATAAATGAATGCCAACGGGTGGTCAAGAAAGGGTGTCTTATTTAAGAATCGATTACAAAATGAGGGAAAAAAGAGGTGCCTATGTGAGGATCAGTAAAAAAGGAAAAAACCGGCGGATCAATTTTTATTGAGTTGTTTATGACGGATCGGTCAATATATTTAATTTGAGGAACTTTATACCATATTTGAAATTGCACCATAAAAACGAGGAACGGCATAAAAGCAAGATGGTAAAAAATTAATGTATTGTTACAGGACGCTTCATTAGGTATACTTATTTTACAAAGATAATAGGTTCCCTTTTGGCAGGAGGGCGACATATGGGTAAAACGAATCGCGGCAAAATCGTATTGTCTAAAATATTCACGCTTTCTAATAAAATTCAAATAGTAGGTGATCGACTGGAAACCGGAATAACGATTAAACAATTCCAATTACTGGAAACACTTTCGAAGAATGATCCGGCTTCTATGACGATTACGGAACTGTCGGAAGCACTGGGAAGTTCCCGACAAAATATAAAAAAGATGGCTTTACTCCTTGAGAAACAAAATTATTTGGTTTTAAGCAAAGATGATACGGATGGCAGAATTGTCAGAGTTGGCTTGACGGAAGAGGGGAAAAACAGTCTACAACAACAGGCGGAATCGGATAAAGAATTTATCAATAAACTTTTTGATGGATTTGATGACAAGTTGCTGAAAAACATGTCGAAAGGATTTGATAAATTATCTAAAAATATTCTTTTGATGGAAGAAAAAACAAACAATCCGGATGTTTCCCAAGAAACCATAAAACCACTTTAAATTGCCTTCCGTTTGTTATCGGGTTGAAACAATTCGTTATGAAATCACGAGGATGAATTTAAATCGGGCGATTCGTCAATCATTTGTAAAAATAGTTACCCATGCCAACCAATTTATTCGGATATCCCGCTCGCCGGTTAATTTCCTTTACAATATAAATCAGAATGATTAAAGTATTGCATGTCATAACCGATTTAAATACCGGCGGCGCGGAAAAAATGCTCGCACAAGTGATTCCGGTTCTGAAATCTGGTGGTATCGAACAATCCGTTGTGTGTTTAAGACGTACCGGTCCGGTTGCCAAAATTATCGAAGAAAACGGCGTTTGTGTGACTTGTCTCAACATGAAACCGGCTGTTCCCAGTTATGGCGCTTTTCGTCGACTTAATAAAACAGCTGCAGAAGATCGTCCCGATCTTATTCACTCTTGGCTTTATCATGCCGACTTGTATGCAAGTCTTGTCGGTCGAAAGCTGCAAATTCCGGTTATATGGGGATTGCATAATGCCACTTTAAGTCCAAACGTGAAACTTTCAACCCGGTTGGTCGTTTCACAGCTTGCACATTTATCCCAATCGGTTCCTCGACGGATCATTTCCTGTTCCCGCAGCGGAAAGCAGAATCATATTGATATGGGGTATCGAGGGGATATTATTACGGTCATTCCCAACGGGTTTGATACGGATCGGTTTAAACCGAACTCGGAAATGCGGAGAAAGAAAAGATGCGAATTGGGAATATCGGATGACAATATTCTGATCGGAAACATTTCCCGCTTTGATTCACAAAAAGACCATTTAACCTTGATCCAAGCTTGGAAAGAACTTCTGCAGAAAGTGCCTGGTATTCATTTTCGCTTTCTGTTGGTCGGATCTGGTTTAACTCGGGAGAATAAGGAGTTGTGCGATTGGATTTGCGATGCTGGATTGGAATCCCATATGCTCCTTTTAGGTGAACGGGATGATATACCGGAGTTACTGAATGCTATGGATATTTTTACATTGTCGTCGATCGGAGAAGCTTTTCCTTTGGCTTTGGGAGAAGCGATGAGCAGCGGATTACTGTGTGTTACGACCGATGTCGGAGATGCTCCTTATCTTCTTGATGATTGCGGTATTTTGGTCCCTAAAAATAATCCGGCGGCGCTTTCCGAAGCGATTCGGAAAATGGTCTTTTTGTCCCCCGAAGAACAAGATGTTTTGCGATTCAAATCGAGGCAGAGAATTATCGAACATTTTTCGATTTTGCAAATGGGTATGGCATATATCAAAGTCTATCAAGAATGTCTTTCAATCGGGTAACCGGTTACTATATTTTGCGATCGGAAATAGATATGCAAATGTTATCGGTAAACGGTCACTTCTTCTTGATAGAAATCGGTTTATTTATGATTTATCAACCGGGAGCCTTTTTTGTTTGATTAGATTTAATATATCTCCGACCGTCCGAATATGAATTGCTTCCTGTGTCGTGAATTTCACGGCAAAATGTTGTTCCGCAGCCGCAATGAGTTGAATATTTGAAAAAGAATCCCATTCAGCAATATCTTCCGCACTCGTACTTTCATCAATTTCGAGCGTCTCATCATCGAAAATATCGCGCATAATGCTTTGTATTTTTTCAAGATCGGTCATGATTCTTTCCCTTTGAGTTCAAAATTGAACCATGTTTCACATGGAACATAATCATTGATGTTCAATATATATTTTTTTGATATGTCATTTTGTTGTACCATTTTAAAACCATAGCGGGTGTAAAGATCGGCAACCAACCCGTTTCGCGGATTGCAGATATATTCACCTTCGACTGTTTGAAAACCATTATCTTTTGCAAAAGCGATCAGATAATTCATCACTTCATCTTCGATTCCGCGTTTAAAAACCCGGCAGCTCATTACCCAGGTATCGATAAAAATATTCTTCCGTGAGCGATCAAGATTCAAAATAATTGCCGAAATGATTCCGTAATCGCTGAATTTATCTTGCAGCGTCACGCGCAGGAGAACTTTATCCGAATCGGTTGCCGTGGCGGTGATTTCGGATTCGTTGTAACGTCGCGTTCGCAAGTTGAATTGGTTCGTCTTATTAATCAATTGCGTGAAACGATTCAGCTCATGAGGCAGGGCTTTCGCAATGCTTATCCTCATTTCCAAGGCTTTCAAATAATCTTCGTAATTGAGTGTTATGGCACCGAGCTCTGACCTTTTTCGATCTGCTCTGATGGTTTCGGAACGGTTCAGATCCTCTTCCGTCAATTGTCCCCAATCAAAACAATGAGAACGAATTAATGCCATGCTAAATTCGGCCGGGTCCTCCGGAACATCGATAACTTGCACCATCGGCAAAACTTTTTTTACCAAATCTCTTTCGGCAGGGTTATCATCAAAAAACACGAGTGAATCGAGTCCGATGTTGAGCTGCGATGCGATTTTTTGTATGTTGATTGGCTTATCTTCCCAATCGGCGATGAATGCGGAAAAATCCTCTGTTTTGAGAATACAATTCGGGTGTTTTTGGAATACTTCTTTGGCGATAGAAGGGTCGTTTTTGCTGCAAACAGCCAATAAAACTCCCCTATCCTTATATAGCTTCAGAGTTTTTTGAAAATCAAGAAAAGATTCTCCGATCGGATCGTTCGGATCAAGGTTGATCCCGTTGATACCGTCGTCGCCAAGAATTCCACCCCAAAGAGTATTATCCAAATCCGTGATGAGACACTTTCGAATTTTTCCGATATCGGCTGCGATCTGTTTAGCGATTGCTAATGAAAAAATCGGTATTGCTTCCAATGCAAACGGTTGTTTACTGATAAACCATTCGGAATCATCAAACCATCGATCTTTCCCGAAATCCGCCGAAAGGGCTTCCTGATCAAGAAATGTTAAAAATGNNGACCGGAAGCGAGGTTCGCTTCGAGTCCGCCGAGTATATGACGGTTGGATATTGCAATATTGGTCAGAAAAACTTTGCTTTTGCAGCGTTGATGAAAATATTCCCAGAAATGAACCCACTCTTCTATCTGTCGATCCGCCATCTCCCTAACTTTTTCAAGAGAGGTAAGATAAGGTGGAAATTCATGAATGTCTCGATAATCAGTGATTGCAATCAGATAATCCGGATCAAAAGCATAAAGGTCCGAATCGGAAGAAAGGATATCACTGCTCAGTCCGTTGAATTTTCCTTCAAAGATAAGCGGGAAAATTCCTTCGGCCATTAAAAACGGAATTAACCCGGAAGATATAAATCGAATATTACATGTTCCGCAAATTGCGATCCGTTTTTGAACGAGTTCTGGATGATTTGTCAGGATTTCAGATTGATTTTTAAGAATCTTTCGCGATAATCCCATTATCTCGCTTGCAGACCAAGAATAAAAAGATTTCGAAAAAATAGTATTTTCAATGGTTTTTATATCGGTTGTCATGAAATTCCCACTATTTCGTTGATATGGTTGATAAAGTCAATCAGAGGTTCGATTTTGAGAATATATCCGAGGCTTTCTAAAATAACATAAGTCGTAATCACTAACAAGATTAGCATAAACAAAACAACAGGCACGATCAATAAAGATCTTTTCCCTTGTATGTTGCAAATACCATTAATGGCTAGCGAGACAGAAATGAGACGGGTAACCAAAATAATAACGATCCAGAAGCTTTCATAACCGGGGATCAAAGCTCCAAATAAAAGGAAATCAAAAACGGTACAAAACATCATACCGCGTAGGAAATCGGAAAAAATAATATTCTGCCTCAACGCAAGCGTTGCCCCATAGGAAGCTCCGATAACAATAATCCATGAGATTAACCATATAATCAGCCCTAGATACAGCCCTTTTAAGGATCGGAAAAAAATTCCGGCAACGGTCATATTTGATAACAGCGACATCATCATAATTAACACAGCCGGACCGTTTAGACTCGTATCTTTACTGATTTTCTTATAAATCGACGATTGAAAGAGAATTACTTCCCGCATATATTTGGTCCATTTTGAAGTATCTCGTATGCCGGCAATTAATTTATCCCATTTCCAATCTTCGGACCCGTTATTTTGTTTCGTTTTCTCTTCCGAAAATTTTTCGATCTCCGCATCTAATTCACGACGTTCCTTCAAGATTGCATAGACTTCTTTTGAGTTGGATATATTCTCAGGTACTTCAACATTTGTGGGATGAAAAATAAACGCTGTATTTTGTTCTCCGCCAATCCCTCCGTGAGAACCGATCAATTCCTCAAAGGCAGCAACCGTTCCGTCGGGATAAAGGGTGGAAAAAAGAATTAAATCTCCCCCGTTCGGAAACTCAGCCAAATAGGATAGTTGGCAAGAACGCATTTCGGTGGGCTGATAATTTGCCAACGGATCTTGTCCTGATATTTCGCCGGTGGATAAATTCCGGCTGCCTTTTTTTCCGATTGCAATCGCCGTTTTATTTTGATGAACGACCATAAGGCCTACTCCGGGGTGTTGAATCAGGCGATAGCATAAATTGGGATAATGGCTTTCTATTTCGGCATAATCGACCTTTTGATTTGAAAATGAAAAATAGACATTGGCTAAATTCCCGCTGGCAAGAATCCAGATATCATTGTCTTCCGGTCGTTTTTTAGCTCGTGTTTCATCGGCATTTTCTTCAAGAACAGTATCAAGTTTATTTAATGTCTGTTTGGGAATCGGGATCTGTTGCGTTTTCTTTTGAGCAGTCAGATCATAAATCGCCGCACGAATGCTGGATTCATTATCAGCCGCACTGTTCCCGATACCGATAACTTGCGATTCCGATTTCAAGCGGGCACATTCACCGGCTAATTTCCGTATATAATCACTGATACTATATCCGTAACGCTGGCGAAAGGTCTTTCCGAAAGATTGACCGTGATCGGAAATAACGAACAATTCATAATCTCTGTCTGAGTTTTCTTCGGCAGTATGATGAATTTTTTTGATCGAATGATCAATTCCCGACAGAGCATGATATGCTTCAAAACTATCTGGACCGGAATGATGTGCAATTTCATCATAACCATAAAACGTGGTATAGCTTGCCGGTCCCCCTCGCATCGCCTCATTGATGGTTATTGCGGTGGATGTATCTCTCAAAAGGACGTTTGTTGATCCGCGGATGAGCGGATAAAAATGAACCAAACGATTAAGTCTCGGTTCTTTTCTTTTGAGACATGCCCAGACATATTGGATGACTTCAACGGCTGCATCTGCCAGGGCGAATAGGATAGATTTTGTCAATAAATACGGTCTTAAAGAAAAAAAATAAAGATTAATATTGCGGTTATTTAATTCTTCCGAGTTTTTCGGTTGGATTGCACTGACCGTAAATAAGGAAACATCCGCATTCCCGGACATTAGATTATTGATGCTCATTCCTCCGTCTAAAAGACCGTTCTTTTTGCGGCGCAGGATTTCCTGTTCCATCTGATTTGTATCTTGAAAGCTGCTGGACGAAATAATTCTTTTCTGTTCCTTGTCATACCAACGATAGGCACAGATATTTTGATTATCACCATACATAATACCGGCTTGGCAGGAAGAGGTCTGAGAAGGTATTCCACAATCAAATTTGGAAATGATAAATTTTCCGGAATCAATCAACTCTTTCAAATATGGCATTTTCCTTTTTTCAATAGCTTTGATTAATCGAGGGTATGCCAGTCCGTCGATTTCGATGACGATAATTCCCTTTTTGTCCTTATTAATTTTTTCACCGCTTTTTTTGAAACGATTTACCAAAATATCATAATAAAGAAAATCTTCGTCAATCGGAATCAGAGATGTGATAATGATGTTGACCAAGGCGAATAAAAAGCCGCATAGAAAAGCAGCTATAGGGAATTCGATTTTAAAGAAAGGAGTAAATTTTGAAGCAAGGAACAGCACCAAAGCATTAACTACCAGAGAAAATAAGCCGAATGTCAGTCCGTTAAGCGGTAAAGTGAACAATAAAATCAACGGTCGTACGAATAAGTTCATTATGGAAAAAATCAGACTGACTTCCATCACGGTTACCGCATAAGGGACACCCTGATACGGGATGATCGTAATACCCGGAATAACCCATTCACAAGCTAAAAGACAGATTGCATTGAAAACCCACAGCCCTAAAAACCGCAATAAAATCGTAAAAATATTTCGCATTTAATTATTTTTTACCTTTCAAGAGGTAAATCATTCTTTTTCTATTATAACGGAAGGAAAAATGAAGAAATTGAATCTGCCTCAAAAGTCTCTTGAGGCAGATTCGCGTAATGGAAAAAAGAGAGGTTTAAATAATTTCGAATTTAACAAAAAAGAGGATTCACTTAAGGAGTAACGAGTGTCCCGATCGGTTCTCCTCTTACCGCTTTGCTGAGAGCCCCTTCTTCCCAAAGATTTAGTACCAATAACGGCATTTTATTCTCCATACAAAGAGAAATGGCGGTTGCATCCATTACCTGTAACTGCCGCGATAAAACATCAATATATCGAATGGTATCGAATTTGACAGCATTTGGATTTATTTTTGGATCGGAATCATAAATTCCATCCACTTTCGTGGCTTTGATCAAGAGATTGGCGTTGATCTCAACAGCCCTCAGAGCTGCGGCTGTATCTGTTGTAAAATAAGGATTCCCGGTGCCACCCGCAAAAATGACTACTCTTTTTTTCTCAATGTGTCGGATTGCGCGTCTTCGGATATACGGCTCGGCGATCGAGCGCATTTCAATGGCTGTTTGGACGCGGGTTGTAACACCAATGTGTTCCAATGCATCCATTAAGACAAGTGAATTCATGACGGTAGCAAGCATTCCCATATAATCAGCGGTTGCTTGATCCATTCCGACTTCGATTCCGATTTTTCCACGCCAGATATTCCCTCCTCCGATAACAATTGCCAGATCCGCCCCCATGTCGAAAACTTCTTTGACTTGTTGAGCAATTTTATTGGCTGATTGGGGGTCGATCCCATTTTCTTCCTTGGGGGAAAGCGCTTCACCGCTGAGTTTTAGTAATATCCGTTGGTATTTTAAGTCTGTCATTTGAGGCCTCTTCGTTATTTTTCTGAATGGTTCGCTTTTCTTTCGCAATCTGGAATAATTATAAGGGATTAAGAAAACCTTCTTGATTTTGTAAATTTTTGTCTTTTTTCCTTGACGATGGTAATTTGATACGCAGTCCGTCAACACTCTCTTTTTGTCGAATTTAACGTTTCATGATAAAATGTTCTTCGCTTGTTATATCAATCAAGCATTGGGATATGGTGCAACGGCAGCACACCAGACTTTGAATCTGTGGATCTTGGTTCGAATCCAGGTATCCCAGCTTTTATTTCCACAGAAAGAACTGTTGAATTATTATTCATAATCGATTGGGAAGATTGTCCGTTTTTCTGAAAAAACGGATGCCCTTATTTCCTTTGACTGATAAAATCAAATAGAAGAATAATTTTTATATATAAGAAACCGAAAGGTTCAGTTTGAATGTTCTTACCCACAACCAAAGAAGAATTGAACGCACTCGGATGGGAAAAAGCAGATGTCATCCTCATCAATGGAGACTCATACATCGATTCACCCTACAGCGGAATCGCACTGATCGGTCGTATTCTCGAAAAAGCCGGCTATAAAGTCGGAATTATTGCTCAGCCCAACATAAATAATTTAAATGATATCTCCCGTCTCGGCGAACCCGCCTTGTTTTGGGGAGTTTCTGCAGGCGCCGTTGATTCGATGGTCTCCAATTATACGGCTTTGAAAAAGCCGCGTAGCCGCGATGACTTCACACCAGGCGGAATAAACAATCGCAGGCCGGATCGAGCATCAATCGTTTATACAAATTTGATACGCAGAGCTTTTAAAAATACCAAACCCATTCTTTTGGGAGGTATCGAAGCCAGTCTGCGTCGCATTTCTCACTATGATTATTGGACTGATAAGATTAGAGGTTCTATTCTGTTAGATGCGAAAGCGGATTACCTTTTATATGGAATGGCGGACAAATCGATTCTCCAATTCGCTGAGGCTCTAAAAAACGGACAATCACCGCAAAATATTCGGGGATTGGTTTTTGCTTCTCATGAATTACCGGAGAATGCTCTTGTCATCCCTTCGTTGGAAGAAGTTCGGTCGGATCAAAAGCAGTTTATTAAAGCTTTCCGCATTTTTTATGAAAATTGTGATCCGATAACCGCTCATCGAATTGCTCAAAAGCATGATGAGCGCTATGTTATTCAAAATCCGCCCGCAAAAACGCTTTCACAACAAGAGTTGGATGAAATATATTCTTTGCCTTTCACTCGGGAACAGCACCCTTATTATGAAGCTCAAGGACCGGTCAAAGCCTTAGAAACCACTCGATTTTCTGTCGTGACTCATCGCGGTTGTTACGGAGAATGCAATTTTTGTGCGATTGCGGTTCATGAAGGGCGAACTGTTCAATGGCGTTCCGAGAAATCCATCTTAGCTGAAATAGAGACAATCAGTAAACTTCCTGATTTCAAAGGAATCATCACCGATTTAAGCGGACCGACAGCTAATATGTATGGTTTTGAATGTCCGAAGAAACTGGCTCAAGGTGCTTGTAAAGACAAACGCTGCCTTTATCCCCAACCTTGCCTGATGCTGAAAATTGATCATCAGCCTTCTCTTTCTCTTCTGAACAAAGCCAGAAAAATTCCGGGAATCAAAAAGATTTTTATCGCATCCGGAATTCGATACGATATGATTCTGCATGATCCGGGATGCGGAAAGAGTTATACCCGAGAACTTTGCAATTACCATATATCGGGGCAGCTGAAAGTAGCGCCCGAACATGACAGCCCGAAAGTATTACAACTGATGGGAAAGCCGGGAAAGGAGTTGTTGCTGCAATTTAAACGGGATTTTGATCAGATTAACCGAGACGCTGACAAAAAACAGTATCTCAGTTATTACTTTATTGCCGCACATCCGGGTTGTACGATAAAAGATATGCAAGGATTGAAAACTTTTGTGAATGAAGAATTGCATATCGCTCCCGAACAAACTCAAATTTTCACACCGACCCCATCCACCTGGTCGACATTAATGTATGCTACCGAGACGAATCCATTTACGGGTGAACATATTTTTGTTGAAAAAGATCCTAATCAAAAGCAGAGACAAAAAGATATCCTTACGCAAAAGGAACAGAAAAAGACATGGACAAAACACTCGTAATTTATAACCGATATGCTTGCAAAGGAAAATTTAAATACTCTATTCAAGATGTTGAAAAAGGATTAAAAGACGAGGAAATTATTGCGGATATGGTTTTAACCGAATATCCGGAACATGCTATTGACTTGGTTGAAGAAAGTGTCAAAGAAGGTTATCGTCAAGTAATTATCGTTGGCGGAGACGGGACAATCAACGAAGCTGTAAACGGATTAATTCAAGCGCAAAAGAAAGGCTTTGGGAAAGCGACTCTGGGTGTCATTCAAAACGGCAGAGGAAATGATTTTGCATTCGGAATGAAAATTCCGAACGAATTGAAGGAGGCAATATCCCTGATAAAAAAAGCGCAGCCGATTCCGATGGATGTCGGTTATGTAAAAACCAATGAAAAAAGTCGATATTTTTGTAACGGTGCAGGAATCGGTTTTGATTCCGCGATAAATTACCGGGCTACCATGTCTCATCTCACAGGATTTCCTTCCTATTTTTTCGGATTATTAGGTTCTCTGATAAAAGATTTCAAACAATATGACGCTAAAATCAGTTGGGCGGACGGCGAAACGGAGATGATGATCTTGTTGCTGACAACCATGAACGGTACCCGTGAAGGAGGCGGCTTCCTGTTAGCCCCGGATTATGATTTTCAAGACGGAAAATTGAATGCCGTCTTAATCGGAAACGGGAAACCTCTACATCAATTGCTGCCACTTATTCCCAGATTTTTTACCGGGAATTTGGATCATCCCGATATTCTCAGAATTAAGACACCCTGGTTAAAAGCGGAATTCTCGACGACAGGTTTATACGGGCAGGCGGACGGTGAAATCATCTGTTCTGCGGGGACGGAGTTTTATGCGGAAATCTGTCCCGAAAAAATTGATATCATCAGCGGTCTTCCGTTTCGGAAATAGGCAGTCTGTTATAAAATTTCATCAATCATCAAAGGAGTGAAAAAATGGAAAAATTAAAATTCGGAATATTGGGGAGCGCAGGGATTGCTTGGAAACAATTTATCCCCGCCATTGCTTTAGCGGAAAACGCCGAAATAATTGCAGTTGCCAGCCGTAGTGCAGAAAAATCAAAAGATTTTGCGGAAAAATATCATATTCCGCTTTCATTTGGATCCTATGAAGATTTACTACAGTCAAAAGAGATTCAAGCGGTATATATTCCTCTTCCCAACCGTCTGCATAAAGAATGGGCAATGAAGGCGTTCAATGCCGGAAAGCATGTCCTTTGTGAAAAACCCTTGGCGATCACTCCCGAAGATTGTCTGGAAATGGGCAGAGAAGCTGAAAAAAACCATGTACTGCTCATGGAAGCATTTATGTATCGCTTTCATCCGTTGAATGAACAGATTATTCGGAATGTTCAATCCGGAATTTTAGGTGGTTTGGAAACGATCCAAACCTGCCATTCTTTCCTTTTGAAAGACCCGAATAATATTCGCTTGAGCGCTGAATTAGCCGGTGGTTCTCTGATGGATGTCGGCTGTTACTGTGTCAATGTTACCCGAACTCTGTTTAATGAAGAACCGGAAGCGGTCGCGGCAGTAGCCCATTATCACCCCAACGGAGTGGACGATCAGATGAATATTTTAGCCAAATTCAAAAGTGGACGCTCAGCTCAACTGAGCTGCGGTTTGACTTCGGATTATCCCTCCGGTTACACAATCAGCGGACGGAAAGGCTATATTCATGCCCATTTTGGGTTCCACCTCGGCGTTTCGAACGGAACGGTGACCCAAAAAATCAACGGAATAGAATCAATCTTAAAAGATCCGTCGAATGAATATACACGAATGATCGAGCATTTCTCCGACTGTGTTTTAAATCAAAAGCCATTACGATATACGGCAGCGGAAGCAGCCGGTAATATGGCTTTTATACAAGCCGCATTGAAATCTGCCGAAAATAACGGAGAATGGACCGAAGTCTGAGAGATATTTTAAAAATCAGGTGTCTGATGATTAATCGAATAAGGAAAAGAATATCGGATCATCCTGTCCGATCATTTATCGTTGCATCCGGAATGATAGCCTTCCTCGCATATGGATTGCTGATTCCTCAACTGGGGATGTATGGGGATGATCCGAATTTTCTGTGGGCATATCACCGGGGCGGTCCAAACGAATATAAAGAATTTATGGGATGGATTCGTGAATATGGATATCTCGTCTATTCTTTGCTGTCACCTGTTTTTGGAGAATCCATCATTTCTTGGCGAATCGCCACTCTGGTTCTTCGTTGGGGTTCTTCAATTCTTTTTTTCCTGGTTTTTAACAATACTTTCCCGAACTTTCAGAAAATAATCGTTCCGCTCAGTATCTCTTTCCTGCTTTATCCGGGATTTATGGAACAGGCGATACCCGTTGAGTTCCTGTTACATTTTTTCTCATTGGATTTGATTCTTGTTTCACTTTTATTTACTTATTATGGAATAAAGCGCGGAAAAGGAGGGAGAATCTTTTTATTCTTATCTGTTTTATCGGAAATTTCCGGTCTTTTTATTTGCGAATATTTTGCCGGATTGGAACTGTTTCGGCCAATAATCATTTGGCTGACGATTCATCAAATTCCTCAAGTATCGACACAATCCGTAAAAAATAAAATCAAAAAAACCGGACTATTCGCTTTCCCTTATCTGCTCATCTTTGGATTTTTTCTGTACTGGCGCGCATTTCTTTCTTCCAGTACCTATATGAGCCAAATTGTAACGGTTCATCTGCGAGATAATCCGGCAATGTTCATAGGGAATCTTATGCGACAAATCTTATCGGATTTTAAAGTTGCAGTCGGAGATGCCTGGCTTCGAATTTTCCAAATTCCCTCTCCAGGAAAGATGCGATGGATCTATCTCGCGATTTTTTCTTTCGTCGGCATAGTAACCTGGTTGCTGATTGTTTCTATCGGTAAGGAGAAAGAAAAACTTTCTGATCAAAAATTGTGTGGTTTTTTACTGATCGGAATATTTCTTTTTCTGACGGGGGGAATTCCCGTTTGGGCTGCGGGATTAAAAATTAGTTTGACTTTATACGGAGATCGCTTATCTCTATCATTTATGGCAGGCGCATGTATCATTGTGATGGCGCTGTCGGCTTTGATTCTCCGTCAGAAATACTTCCCTGTTCTGTTGGCGATACTGATCGCATTTATGGCGGGTTATCAATTCCAGCTTCAAAATCAATTCAGAAAAGAATGGGATCTCGCTAAAAATTATTTTTGGCAGCTTGCGTGGCGGGCTCCGGATATCAGTCCGAATACGCTTGTTTTAGGTGATCAATTCCCATTCCGATCTCTTACGGATAACTCTTTGAATGCCTTACTCAATTGGAACTATGAATCGCCGGAATATCCGGATAGGGAGCTTTATAAATTTTTCCAAATCTCTGCCCGGGAAGGAATGATCGATCCACTCCCGGCAAATTCACCTCTTTCACATAATGATTTTCGCGGAAATATTTCCGATACCATTCTGCTTTATGCGACCCCCACCACTTGTTTGAAAGTATTGACGACCGCGGATCGAAATTTGCCGTTTCTGAACATTGCAATGAAGAAAAATCTTTGGCGATCGAAGCCTGAAAGGATTATTCCCAATCCGACCCGAACAGTCACTTTTCAATCTTTTATGGGGACTGAACCTATTCACGGATGGTGTTACTATTTTGAAAAAGGTGAATTGGCCGCTCAACAGAATCATTGGAAGGAAGTTGTTGAAATCGGAAAAGAAGCTGAAAGCGCCGGATTGATTCCTTCCACAATGATTGAAATGAAATCATTTTTCTTCGCGGCTTTATTGGAAAATGATTTGGAAACAGCGGAACGTTGGAAAAATCTGATTCTGACTGAAAAAGGAAATGCAAATTATTTTCTATACCAGATCAAAGAATTTCAAAATCAAAGCCACCTTTCGAAAGAGGCTGAATTGATTTTGGATCAAATTCAAGAAGCTTTTCAAAGGGAATTGGAATCTCTGTAATACAGATCAACATTTTTCTCAGCGGCGTGAGGGGCATAAGCAGTGTGGATCAACCTCCTTAAATTTATCGGGGATTTTTCTTGAGATTGATTAACAAACATGCCAGCTTATCCTTAAGTCCATCATTGCTGAGATTTTATTCTTGTTGTTGAGTCATGCCCAGGCATTCTTTAGTATACTTTTAACAATCGATTGAATAAAAAAAGAGGAACTTATGGAAAAGATAAGATTCGGAATATTAGGGACAGCCGGAATTGCCAAATTACGATTTATCCCGGCTATTCGAAATGCAAAAAACGCTGAAGTGTTAGCTGTCGCCAGTCGAAATTCGGAAAAGTCGAGACGTTATGCCGAAGAAAACGGAATTGAAACCGCTTATGGGAGTTATGAAGAACTTTTGGCTCAGAAAGATATTAATGCCGTATATATTCCCCAACCGAACGGGTTGCATAAGGAATGGTCATTAAAAGCAATTGCGGCGGGAAAGCACGTTCTTTGTGAAAAACCATTGGCTCCTACTCCGGAAGATTGTTTGGAAATGAAGCAGGCGGCTGAAGCAAAAGACATCGTTCTCATGGAAGCATTTATGTATCGATTTCATCCCTTAACGGAATTTGTGATTTCACAGGTTCATTCAGGTGCTTTGGGAGAAATCGAATCCCTTCAAGCAAGTTTTACATTTATTCTTTCCGATACGGAAGATGTAAGATGGGATCAGAAACTTGCCGGCGGAGCGGTTATGGACGTAGGCTGCTACGGAATCAATGCCAGCCGGACATTCTTCGCCGAAGAACCCACTGCCGTTTCTGCGATTGCCCATTATCGAAAGCCCGGTATCGATGACCGGATGGGAATTTTTGCCCGCTTCCCTTCGGGAAAACAAGCTCAGATCCTTTGCGGGTTCACTTCGGATGCTCCGATCGGATACACTATTAACGGAACCAAAGGCTGGATTACCGCTTATAACGGTTTCCAGACAGGAGTATTAAACGGTACGGTAACGCAGGAAATCTTAGGTATCCGTTCCACATTTCGAGACAGTACCAACGAATATACCCGAATGATTGAACATTTTTCGGATTGTGTCATCAACCATAAACCGGTCCGTTATGATGCTACGGATGCAGCCCGGAATATGGCATTTATCAACGCCGCTCAGAAATCAGCTGAAAACGACGGAGAATGGGTAAAAGTCAAAGAGATTAAAAGTTAATGGCTAATCACTCAGACATTGATTATAGAAAACTTCGATTTCGGTTCGTACAATCTCCGAATCAGCCCGTTCCAAAATGATTTGTCGATTTATTTCAGCGGCATCGGATCGAAGTTTTTCATTTAACAAAGCACTGATCACGGCAGAAGCCAACTGTTCCGGATTATTCGGATCTACCAACAATCCGTTTACTCCCGGCGTAATCCATTCACGAATGGATTCGATATCCCCGGCCACGGGAAAACATCCGCAAGTCATCGCTTCAAGCAAAGAGTTGGGTGTCCCGTCATGCTCGCTGATGCTAACCGTCACTTGCGCCCGAGAAAAAAGTGACCACAAAAGCTCTTGCGGAATCGTAGGCAGAAGCATCGTATTACGATGAATCTGGAGTTCATCCAACCAAGCATCCGCTTCAGGTTGCCCGGCCATTGAACAGCACAGAAAAAGCGTATTGGGAAATTGGCGTAATATCAAGGGAATGCTTTGAAAAAAAGTGTCATTTCGTACGCTTCCCGGGCGAAAACCACGCGGGTTGATTACAATATTCCAGTTTTCCGGCAACCAATTCAGTCCCACTTGTTCCTTTTCAGCCGTTATTCGCACTTTGGTAAAATCAATTCCGCCGTTACCAGGGACGACTAAAATCGGCTCATCGGCTGGAAAGCCCCAATTTTCCCCCAGTCGGATATCACGGTTTGTATCCGCCGCCAGTCCTCTGACTTTTTTTAGTGTTTTTTGGGTCAATTGACGCATCATTGCGGAACCCTGAGCATGTAGAGTGATATCATTTCCCCAAATCGAAACTGCACACGGAATCTTTCCCCGATAAAAAGAAAGCAGCATGCCTTCATAAGGGATTCGTAATGCATGAATTAAATCGGGATTTGTTTGGCTTACGATCCTGTTGAATTTCCGGGCGGTAAGCGGTAACGAAAAAGGTCCCAAGATATACCTGAAATTGATCAGCAACGGACGGAATCTTCTGATAAAAGTCCGGTCGGACCCTTCGGATTTACTCCCATCTTTTGCTTTGTTTTTGGGAATCGATGAACCGGATAAGCCCGAGAAAGCGACGGGAAGAATAAAAAATTCATCTGCTTCTTTTGGTTTTTCGCAAAGATAGCTTGAAACCAAAATAATCTGATGATTCAAACTTTTCAGGCTTCGCAACCAATTCAGCGTAATTGGGCTTCTTCCGTCCGCAAGGATCAAAATCTTCATGAATACCTTTTTCTCTGACCAAAATGAAATCTATTTCGAAAATATTTTATTTTTTCCGATTCTGGACTGCATATGTGATCGCTTCTTCGAATGATTTTGCCATATTTTCCAAATTAATTTCATTTCGTACGATTTGAAAAGATCGGTCACCCATTTTTCGCAATTGTGGTGAATCGCTCAGCAAGGTTCGAATGGCATTTGTCAGCATTTCTAAATCACCGGGCTTAACCAATATGCCATTTTCTTCCCGTACCAAATCCATTTGGGTCCCGTCCGCTTCGGCAGCGATAACAGGCAAGCCCGATGCCATTGCTTGCTGGAGAGCCAATCCCCCCGTTCCGGGTAAAACGAACAAATCAGCCTGCTCAAATTTTTCAGTCAATTCCTGCCCATAAAGGGCACCGAAAAATAATGTTTGCGGGAAAATCTTTGCAGCTAATTCCGTAATCTGTTGTCTGGCTGGTCCATCGCCGACAATCCAAAGGATCGGGCTCACGGAATCTTTCAAAGCGGCACAAGCCTCGATGAGCAAATCAACCCGCTTCCTTTCCTGCAATCTTCCGACGAAAAGAATCACGGGATGATCGGATATTTCCGAACTTCGTTTGGGAGGTAAATCCCTTTTCGGTCGTTCGGTAACGGCATTTTTTGCGATAAAGATTTTTTCAGGAGATACTCCTATTTTTCGATAAGATTCAGCCCCGGCTCCGCTGTAAGTCAGGATCGCATCAAATTGACGAAACAATCTTCTTTTCAAACGGTTTTGGCCAAAGCCCGCTCCCAATCCCCATCCGATTACTGGCCTGTTTCGCCGATGCATCCAATGAATTGCCCATCGGGTTAAAGGATAGCGATTATTCGCCTCTACGATCAAGACATCCAGATTTTGGCTTCTCATCCATTGAAAGATATTCGTTTGAAAGCAAAGATAAAATTTGCCATGAAATAGATGCTTGTTATTTGCATAGTAAAAATGTGCTTTTTCCAATTTCCGCGAGGTATCGATCATCTCATCTTTCCGCGGATCACCGGCAAATACCGATACATTCCCATCATATGATTCTGCCAAAAGATCAAACAATGGGACACGATACTCCGCCAGAACTCGTTGGACAATGCCGATTTTCATTCGATTACATTTACCCGCGATCCGTCAGGTGTTTTTTCAACTTCGATTCGAGACGGAAAGGCATCTTTGAGTTCATCCAAATGGGTGATGACCAAGATTTTTTTATAATCATCCTGAACGGCGATTATCGCTTCGATCAATCTCTGGCGCCCTTCCTCATCCTGACTGCCGAAGCCTTCATCAATTACCAGCATCTGTAACCGGGCACCGGCTCTTTTGGTAAGAATATGGGAAAGCGCCAAACGAATCGCAAAATTGATCCGAAACGCCTCCCCTCCGGAAAATAATTCGTATTCTCTCGATCCTGTCTCATCGCTGATAAAAATAGCTAAGGTCTCAATTTTATCTTCCCGGTTCTTATCTTTGTACTCTTTTTGAGTGGAAAAGCGGACAGACATTCTTTCATCCGTCAATTTTCCCAGAATCAGATTGGCATGCTCTTCGATTTCAGGAAGTGCCTGATCAATCAAGATTGCCGGGATTCCGTTTTTTGAAAAAGCTTTTTCAAGGTATTTCAGCTGAGAAATTTGAAGGTTGACTTCCTCCCGTTCGCGAATGACCTCCTGTTTCTGCTTTTTCAATGACTCTAAGACGGAAACGAGCTGTTCCGCGGCTCCTTTTTCCAATCGGATACGGTTTGTTTCAGCCTGAACGGTATCAAATTCCTTCTTCGCCTTTTGTAAATCCGGTAAGTTTGCCGAAAATTCATCCAGCGCTGCTTTTTGCTGTTCCACGGAGCCTTCAATCTGCTCTAATTCTTTTTCATCAACAGCGATCTGATTGGTTAAATCGATAATTTCACGTTGAATCGGCTGTAAAGCGGCTTTTGCCTGCTGTACTTCCTGCCAGCGGTTTTCGCTCTGAGCCAATTCGGATTCTTTTTCCCGACATTGCTCATGGGCTGCGGGATTATATCCGAGTGCTTTTGCCTGTTCTTCGAGCATGGATAACCTTTGCCGCTCTTTCACGCAGAAAGATTCCGTTTCCAGCAATTTTTGAATTTCGCTCAAACGATCGGATAAATTTTGGCGATAAGGTTCATTTTCCTGAATTTTTTTGATCTCGGCGGAAATCGGTGCGAGCATACGTGAAAGTTCGAGGTGCTTTTTTTCAGCATTTTGGATTTCTAATAATTTCCGATTAAGGGCATCATTTTCCTCATTTAGCTTTTTCAGTTCTTCGCTATTGATTCGGTATCGGTCTCCCAACTTTTTCCCGTCAAGCTGCATGCTTTGTAAATAGGTGAGGGTATGTTCCTCATCCAATTCCCTTCCACAAAAAGGGCAAGGGGTCCCCACTTGAGCGGCCTGAAGTTCCGTTATTCGCTTCTTTAAATCCCGCATTTGGGCATCCAATTGTTGATTCTCCGCCCGTTTTTCTACGATGATTTCCGTAATGTTCCGAAGAGATTCATTCACAGATTCTTTTTCGGAAAGGAATGCTTCAATACTTTCAATTTGTGTTTGAAGCTCTTTTTGTTTTTGGAATAATTCTGGTATTAATTCGAAATTCTTTTCCAGCCTGAGAATTTCTTGTCGAAGTGTGGCTTGTTCGGATTCCAAACCGGCACGCAATTGACCGATTTTACCCGTTATCTCTTTTCGCTCTCCGTCGATCCGATAATTTTCCAGCGCTTTTTTGTTCCATTCGGATAATTCTTCCCGAATTTTCTGTAATTGCCGGTATCCCGACTCGATTTCCGGCTCCTCTTTCAGCAATTCCTGAATAGACAAAGATTCGAGAGTCCGTTTCGACAACCGACTTTTTTGTGCATCGATTTGCCTGACACTCTTTTCATAATTCTGCAGAAGAGACTGATAAGCGGCTTGATGGGATTCCAAAAGCGTTTCGGCGGATTTTGCATTTTGCCAGGCTTGTTGTTTGATTACCAACTGCTCTTCGGACTTTTTCAATTCTTCATCCAACCTGTTCAAAACCTCTCTGCGCTGGGGTTCTTCGGATAATTCTTTTTCGATTTCATCCAGTCGATTCTCAAGAAAAGATAATCTCACAGTCTGATTGCGGCGTTTTTCGGCTGCGGCAGTTTGGTATTTTTCCCAAATATCCAATTCTAAGATGTTGGAAAGGATTTTTTTTCGATCACCGGCGCTTTGACTTGTAAATTGATCCGCTTTTCCTTGCAGAAAAAAAGAAGCATTGATGAATGTCTCAAAATCGAGGTGCAGCAACTCTTCGATTCTTTTATTTGTTTGGCGAACGGATTTTTCGGTCATCGGATGCCAGTTTCCCGTTTCCTGATTCCAAATCAACAAATCGACAGTGGAAGTTTTTCCGCGTCTGAGACAGCGAATGATCCGATAAATGTTTGATTCATATTCGAACTCAAATGTCACTTCCGCTGCATCGATATTTCTGGAATTATTGATAATCGTCTCGTCATTTTTCCGAGCTTGACCGAATAAAGCCCAAGTCATCGCATCCAAAAGGGCGGATTTTCCGGCGCCGTTTGAACCGGAAATGCAGGCAACATGGATCCGGGTAAAGTCAATCTCCACCGGTTCTTTATAGGAAAGAAAACCGCTGATTTTCAGCAGACGTGGAATCATTTTTTATCCTTTGGGAAAATTTCACATTTCATGATTTGACTTATTCTTCGGAATCGGTCTTATCGGAGTCATCTTCGGATGGGGAAGCTAATTTGGTAACCATCACTTTATCGATTCGACGATTATCCATATCCACAATTTCAAATCGATAGCCGTCCGCTTCGAAAGAATCTCCGGCTTTGGGGATAAAACCGAATTTGCTTAACATAAACCCGGCCAGCGTCTGATAACCGACTCGATCTTCATCAGCGAGTTGTTTAATTCCGAGTTCATCTTTAAACTCTTCAATATCCATTTGACCGTCAATCAGCCATGAACCGTCTTCCCTTTCGACCATTTCGGGATGATAGGTATCATATAAACCGGGAACGTCTCCGACCAGTTCTTCCAAAATATCTAACAAGGTCACCATGCCGGAAAATCCGCCGTACTCATCCAGAACAATCGCCACCTGCTTGCCGGATTCCCTCAAATCATCTACAACAGATAGTGCCGGTTTGCTTTCGGGAATAAATAGAGGAGTTTCTGCCATTTTGCTGAGATCGATTTCATCACCGCTGATATAAGCATCCAAAATTTTTTTCGCGGAGACAATTCCGACCACGTTATCGGTTGTTCCTCGAACCAAAGGGAAATAACTGTCATCCGATTCCTTAATTTCCGCCAAGCTTTCTTCCAACGGTTCGTCCAAATCGATCCAGCATAATTCGGTTCGGGGGGTCATCATCCCGTCAACCGTTTTATCACTCATTCGGAATACACTCTCGACAATATCCTGTTCAGTTTCATCAAAAACGCCGGAGAGAGTTCCCTGCTCGATCATTACTTTGACTTCATCTTCCGAAACAGAATCGTCTTCGATTTTCTTGACACCCAAAATTTTGATACCAATTTCGGTCGACCAACTTAAGAAGCTGACCAGCGGCTTAGTGATTCGGGACAGCGCACGCATTATCCCGCTCATGTTCAGAGAGATCTTTTCGGGGAAAGAAATTGCGAGCCGTTTCGGAATCAATTCACCGATTACCAAACTGAAGTAAGTGATCACGATCGAAACGAGCAAAAGCGCTAAGGTATTTGCTACGGAGGAGAAAAGTGGAACCTTTGCCAGCAAATTGGCCACGGGACCGGAAAAAGCGGAGGCGCCGACTGCACCAGTTATAACACCAACCAATGTGATGAAAATCTGAATGGTCGAGAAAAAGTCATTCGGATTTTCATACAACTCCAAAGCTGTCCTGGCTTTTCGGTTTCCTTTCTCCATTTCATGCTGAAGGCGGGCTTTTCGAACCGAAACAATCGCCATTTCCGTCATTGAAAAAATTCCGTTAATAATAATCAGAACAACTAATAATAAAAAACTGCTAAGTGGTTGTGACATAACCTTTCAAATCCATCATTTTAAAAAAACCGGTACCCAATTTTCAGGTTTCGGAACCTTCAGAAATCCCCATATCCACATCATTAAATATTTGCTTTGCAAGATTCAGCAATCCGGGAAGCGCATTTTTGTCATATTTATTCGATTCACAATAACGTTCCAGCAGCTCTAAATGGCTCAGGCTGCTTACGGCGGCATCTTCCGAAAGGCGGATCCGCGGAGATGAAATAGGNNCTCAATACCAAATGAAAAGCCAGTGCGCTTTCCGCGGCTTTTCGTAATTCTCTTTCATCCAAAAAATTCTCCCATTCGCGCGGGTAATGAATGATTAAACGGATCATCGCATCCGAAATTTGATCAGCCTCCGGCAAAGCTGCCAAAGCTTCCTGTTGAAAAGTCTCGGCATTTTGAATAGTGATCTCGTTGGAGAAAAATTTCCTTCCTTCTAACTCACGAAAAGTATAAGAGGAATGCCGATTATCGATTTGAGCGATAATAAATCCTTTTTTGTCGTTGCATTCCCCAAAATTAACTCTTTCGATTGAACCGGAGTAAACCACAGGGGGTTGATTCCCGGCATTCAAGTCCTGGAATTTATGAATATGCCCCAAAGCNNGTATAGGATATCCGCCGATCTTTCATTACTCCCTCGGGGAGTAGCACCTCCTGCCCCAAAGCAGCCATTTGAAATTCGGAGAACAGAGCACCGGTTATGGAATAATGTGCCATCAAAATAATCGGGACGGATGGA
>DCTP01000023.1:2071-3720 GCA_002329625.1 Leptolinea sp. UBA1437 | reverse complement strand
GGCGTCGACTTGTCCAAAAATGTCCCACTCCGGAAACGAATAGCCGGAATTTCGAGCATTGCCGTACCGTTGATTTTTTCGAGTCTGGATCGAATCGAATTAATCAGCAATGCGATGGATCTGCGGGGATTCGGGAAAAAAGAAAAACGGACCTGGTATTGCGCCCGCCCGTTTCAAAGAATTGATTCTATCGTTATTATCGGGGTAACTTTATTCGGATTAGCGGCTTTAATCATCACGTTTCATGACGGAACACGCTTTTATAATCCCTTTATTTAGAGAGCATCGATGGAGACATTTCCATATAGCGCTGCCCAATCAGCTCTGAAATCATCGACGGCTTTTTGTATCGCCGGCATTTTTAATGCATCATGAAGAAGGGAAGGTTGCACCGTAACGGCATTTGCCCCGGCTTCAAACGCTTTTTGGACTTGTCCCATATTTTTAAAACTGGCTCCAAGAATATTGGTTTTAAGCTGATTCCACTCAATTAACTTTGCCGTAGCGGATATGACATGGCAGGGATCGATATCCATGTTTTCCATCCGGTTGTAATAAACCGCCAGATAATCCGCCCCCGCTGCGGTCGCTAACAGCGCTTGTGCTTCCGTATAAATGGCGGTAGCGGTTACCATTGCATCATCTTTTTTCAGGATTTGAATCGCTTTCAGCCCTTGTTCGGTAACCGGAATTTTAATGAAAACATGATGATCGATTTTTTCCAAAACCGAATATGCCTCGGCCAATATCCCATCCGCATCTTCCGAAACCATTTGAATATGAAGAGATCGTTCCGCTCCGATTAAAGACTGAATGTCTTTGAAATGACTGAAAAAATCCACTTTCCCATATTGTTTAATAATGGAAGGGTTGCTCGTAATACCGCTAATCGGAAAAAATGCCAGGCATTTCTCAATTTCGGAAATATCGATCGTGTCCAGTAAAAACTCCATTTACCTCCTTTGCCCACCAACTCCCTTTATTCTCCGGATGTCGCTATTGCTTTGATACCGTAAATCAGTACGAAAAACGGAATTAACAGAGATTCGATATTCAACATATTGATCAAGGGAATAGCAAAGCCGATAATTTGAGTGAGTTTAAACACGCCATAAACCAGGAAAACAATCCCCCAGAACCAACCGCTTGCTTCTTGATTCATTAATTCAAGTAATCCGATCAGGATATATACAACCGGGAACCAAGTATCCAAATTAAAACCGTCGATAATGACATTTACCCCTACCAACGGCAATAATTTCAGTAAACCGACAATGATTAAAACCATCCCGAAAAAAATGGAAATTCCTCTACGCATAATAACGCTCCTAACTTCCCGATTCGAACCGGAATATATGATCCCTTCCTAAACTCATTGATCTTGATGCAATTTTTGTGCCGAAAAAATCAATCCTTAAACAGATTCGACAGATTCAATCTCAGGGAAAAATTGTCGGATGGTTCCTTCAACCCATCCGTGTAATGTCGAAGGAGATAACGGGCATCCTTCACATGCGCCCCCTAATTTCACTCTGACAATTTTTCCGTCGAACGAAATTAAATTAACCGACCCACCATGGTAATGATTGATATAATCATCCAATTCTTCAATCAAACCTTTCAGTTTTTCATAATCCGAATAATTCTCA
>DCTP01000023.1:0-2060 GCA_002329625.1 Leptolinea sp. UBA1437 | reverse complement strand
TCTTTTTTTCACTTCCCGAAAAACAGAGATCCGAGAAACAGATGCGGATAAGAATTTGCCATTCCCTGCTTCTATATCGCAGAATCCAATCGAAGGATTTATAGCGTAAAATAAAGAGAGGCTGTCAGAAAGCGAGTTAGAGAATATATGTTTGTTGACGAAGCAGAAATTTATGTCCGCTCCGGAAAGGGCGGTGACGGAATGATGCATTTTCATCGGGAAAAATATGTTTCCCGCGGAGGTCCCGATGGGGGGGATGGCGGAAGGGGCGGCGACCTGATCCTGAAAGTTGATCGGCGTTTAAATACTCTGGCACAATTTCGTCACATTTCCCGTTTTATTGCCGAAGACGGTCAAAATGGGGGACCCAATAATATGACCGGGCGATCCGCTGAAGACAAAATTGTCTTGGTTCCCGCCGGGACAATCGTTCGTGATGCCGTTACCAATGATCTCATCGGCGATTTGATTAATGAAGGGCAAGAATTGATCGTCGCCCGCGGCGGGCGCGGCGGACGCGGAAATACGCACTTTGTCACCCCTTCCTATCAAGCCCCGCGTGTGGCTGAAAAAGGCGCACCCGCAGAGGAAAGAAGATTAAAACTGGAATTGAAATTAATTGCCGATGTCGGAATTGTGGGTGTTCCCAATGCCGGTAAATCCAGTTTTCTGGCAGCGGTAACCAATGCCCGGCCTAAGATTGCCGATTATCCGTTTACGACGATCGAACCGAACTTAGGGGTTGCGGAACTCGATTTGGATCACACTTTGGTATTATCGGATATTCCTGGATTAATCGAAGGCGCACATATGGGTGTGGGGCTGGGCGATTCATTCCTGCGACATATCCAGCGGACGAAAGTGATTCTCCATTTACTGGATGGCCTCGCCGAAGATCCGATCGCGGATTTTGATCAGACGAATCAGGAAATGGCTTTGTTTGATGAAAAATTAATCGAAAAGCCGCAATTGGTTGCTTTCAATAAAATGGACATCCCGGAAGCGGCCGAACGTTGGCCCGAAGTAGAAAAATTCCTCAAGAGAAAAGGATACCAGGCCATGCCGATTTCCGCGGCAACGGGACAGAACGTCCGAGACGTCCTTTGGAAACTTTATGAGATGCTACAAAATGTACCGGAAGAACTCCCGACGGAAAGCTTACCGGTTTATCTGCCGAAAGAAGATCCGCGTAAGTTTGAAATCACCAAAGACGCGGAAGGCGATTGGGTGGTTCGGGGTGTTTCGATTGAACGAGCAGCCAAAATGACATTTTGGGAACACAGCGGCTCTGTAAGACGCTTTCAGACACTTTTACGAACCCTCGGTATCGAAGATGCGCTTCGGGATGCCGGTGTTCAAAACGGCGACACTGTTATGATCGGCGATGATTTTGAAATGGAATGGATAGAATGACACAGGATCGCCTGGGAATATTTGGCGGGACCTTTGATCCCCCTCACTTAGGTCATATGATTTTGGCGGCCGAAGCGGCAGACCAACTGAATCTTGATCATGTGCTTTGGATGTTGTCGCCGACGCCGCCCCATAAGCGACAGAATATCATCTCCGATTTTGAAGATCGAGCAGAATTGGTCTCCGCCTGCATAGAAGGAGAATCGAGATTTGAACTTTCCACACTCGAAAACGAACGTCCGGGGCCGCACTACACGGCTGATACGTTGAAAATTTTAAAAGAACGTTTCCCGAATTCAAAAATCGTTTTTTTAATCGGCGGAGATTCATTGCAATATTTGCCCACTTGGCATGAACCGCAATTGGTAATGGAACGAATCGATGAATTGGGTGTCATGCAACGACCGGGGGAAGTATTTGATTGGAAAGAGTTGAAAAAAATCTTGCCAGATATCGATACCAAATTGAGGATGATCGATGCTCCGCTGCTCGAAATCTCATCCACCGAAATTCGGGAACGGGTTAAAAGCGGGCATCATTATAAGTATTATCTGAGAGATTCCGTTTACCGGCTGATTCTTCAGAAGAAATACTATCTGAACTGATCCGTCGACATTTTTTCGGTTATTCTGTAGGGGACGGCGTCC
>DCTP01000134.1:2599-11165 GCA_002329625.1 Leptolinea sp. UBA1437 | reverse complement strand
GATGATGCAGCTAAGCCCATGCTGACAATCTTGAGAAAAGGTTTTTTACGAAACCTTCGAATATTATATATAACCTTAAAAGGGGAGAAAACAGAGAATGTTTAAAGGGCTACTCGGCAAGAAAATCGGCATGACCCAGATTTTCGATGAGAATGGTGTTGCAATTCCGATCACCGTCATCGAAGCTGGGCCTTGCTATGTTACCCAGTTGCGCACTCAGGAAAACGATGGGTACAGCGCGGTGCAGTTGGGGTTCGAAGAGGTTAAACCGAAACGAATCACGAATGCTGAAAAGGGTCATTTAAAGCGGAACAACTTGCCTCCGCTACGCTTTTTGCGTGAATTTCGTGTTAAAGATCCACAGGTCTCCGAAGGAGACAAAGTTACTGTGGATTTGTTCGCTTTAGGCGAACTGGTTGATGTCGTCGGAACCAGTAAAGGGCGTGGTTTTCAAGGTGGTGTGAAACGGTATAACTTCCGTGGCGGACCGAAAACCCACGGTCAGTCGGATCGTTTACGCGCTCCCGGTTCTCACGGTTCCGGAACGACTCCAGGCCGTGTATTCAAGGGTTCCCGTGGCCCGGGTCATATGGGCAATGATCGTGTTACGGCACAAAACCTGAAAGTCGCTTTCATCGACGCGGAACGGAATCTGATCGGCGTCAAAGGCGCTGTTCCCGGCGCACGCGGCGGTCTTGTTATGATCAGGGATGCCCGTAAATCTTAACGGGTTTACCGAAAACATGGAGCGAGAAGTATTATGAAAATCGATGTCAAGAATATGAAGGGCGAAGTCGTCAACCAGATCGAACTTCCGGAAACGATTTTTGCGGCCCCGATATACATGGACTTGATGCATCAGGCATATGTTCGCCAAATGGCCAATGCTCGTCTTGGAACACATGAAACCAAGGTACGGCATGAAGTCGCCGGCGGCGGCAGGAAACCCTATAAACAAAAAGGAACCGGTCGGGCTCGACAAGGTTCCATCCGCGCTGCTCAGTGGAAAGGCGGCGGACGGGTTCATACTCCGCATATGCGTGATTACACTCAGGATATGCCAAAGAAGATGCGAAGAGCGGCTTTGCGGTCTGCGTTAAGCGTGAAAGCAAACGATTCCGAAATCGTTGTGGTTGATGAGTTAAAACTCGATGAACCGAAGACACGCCTGATGGCAAATGCATTATCTCTCCTGGTGGGGGATAACAGCGCATTGATTCTGATTCCCGACAAGGAATCCAGCGTCGACGTCATTCGCGCAACCAATAATCTGCCTTATGCAAAAATCTTGTTGGCAAATTATTTAAATATTCGTGATTTGTTGCGTTTCGATCGAATCGTCATTCCGGTGGCGGCTATCGAGACAATTAATTCATTTTTAGGATAGGGAGGAGAAAATGACAACAGATTTTGAAATCCTTCGCCGTCCCTTAATTACCGAAAAAACTAATGAAATGGCTTTCAAACTGAATCAGTATGTTTTTGAAGTAGATCCTGACGCCAACCGGACGATGGTGAAAGAAGCAGTTGAATCCATTTTTAAAGTGAATGTGGTTCGGGTTAATATCATTCGAACGCCCGGAAAATCCAAACGGAATACCAAAAACCGTCGCTTATTTCTCAAGAAGCCTGGCATGAAAAAGGCAATTGTGACATTGGCTGCCGGTGATAAGATTCCGTTCTTCGAAGGAGTTGAATAATGGCAGTTAAAATTTATAAACCTATCACTCCCGGTCTCCGCGGTATGACAGGTTATACCTTTGAAGAAATCACCAAAGATAAACCGGAACGATCGCTGATCGTGATTCGGAAGAATCACGCAGGTCGTAACTCGGACGGTCGGATTACGGTCCGTCACCGCGGCGGTGGAGAGCGACGTTACATTCGGATTGTTGATATGCGGCGCGATAAGATTGATGTGCCGGCCAAAGTAATTGCGATTGAGTATGATCCGAATCGAACAGCTCGCATCGCGCTTGTTCAATATAAAGACGGCGAGAAACGCTATATTCTGGCACCGATCGGTTTAAAGGTGAATGATTCCATTGTCTCCGGACCGAAAGTTGAAATCCGTACCGGCAATGCTATGCCGATCTCCAATATTCCGGTGGGTTCCACCATTCATAATATTGAGATGAAACCCGGCAAAGGCGGCCAATTGGTTCGGGCAGCCGGCTCTTCCGCGCAATTACTGGCAAAAGAAGGCGATTATGCGCAGATTCGATTGCCGTCCGGTGAGGTTCGTCTGATTCTGCAAACCTGCTACGCCACAATCGGACAGCTGGGCAATTTGGATCACAGCAATGTTAAACTCGGCAAAGCCGGACGGAAACGACATTTGGGGATTCGTCCGACTGTCCGCGGTACAGCGATGTCTCCGCGCGATCATCCGCACGGCGGCGGTGAAGGCCGGCAACCTGTGGGTATGCCCGGGCCGAAAACCCCGTGGGGAAAACCGGCGCTCGGATATAAGACTCGCTCGAATAAGAAAACAGATAAATATATTGTGCGACGTCGCAACGCGAAGAGCGGGCGTTAGTCCTCGGTTCAGTAAATTTAGAGAGGAACGAAGTTATGTCACGATCATTAAAGAAGGGTCCTTATGTTGACCCGAAACTTCTGAAGAAGGTCGAAAAAATGAATGACGCCGGCGAAAAGAAAGTAATTCGAACATGGAGCCGGGCAAGCACGATCTTCCCACAGATGGTAGGTCATACAATTGCCGTACATGATGGGCGCCGCCATATTCCTGTTTATATAACCGAAAATATGGTGGGTCATCGTTTGGGCGAATTTGCCCCAACCCGGTTATTCCGCGGTCATGTTTCGGAGAAAGCGACGAAGGCGTAAAAACCATGGCTCAAGATGTTATAGCAAAACTGAACAATTGTGGTGTTTCCGCCCAGAAAGTTCGTCTGGTAATCAATCTGGTACGCGGTAAATCGGTTGCGGATGCATTAAATATTTTGAAGTTTACCAATAAAGTATCCGCTGAACCGGTCTATAAATTGATTGCTTCAGCTGCTTCCAATGCAGAGGAGAATTTCGGATTGGATCGAAATGATCTGTATGTGCATTCGATTTACTGTGATGAAGCTTCCACACGCCGCTGGCGATATTTCGGAGCGCGCGGACGTTTCAAACCGGTATTACGCCGCTCATCCCATGTTACTGTGGTTCTTCGTGAACGTGAGTAGTGTGAGAACGAAGAGACCAAAGGAGTTTTCAGGAGAACAATATGGGTCGTAAAGTACATCCTATCGGATTTCGATTGAATATCAACAAACCCTGGGACGGGCGTTGGTATGCTACAGGAAATGAATATGTGGATCAGCTACATCAGGATCTTCAGATCCGAAATATGATTCACGAACAAACCGGAAAAGCGGGCGTTTCCAAAGTGGAAGTCGAACGATTCCCGGGAAAAGTGAAAGTTGTGGTGAACACAGCCAAACCGGGGATCTTAATCGGTCGAAAAGGCGAAACCGTAAAAATTATTCGGCAGAATCTTGAGGCGCTGACCGGGAAAAAGGTTGATTTGGAAATCAAAGAGATCAAATCACCGGATTTGGATGCCTATCTGGTCGCGATGAATATTGCGGGGCAGATTGAACGTCGGGTTGGGTACCGTCGGGCGATGAAGCGCGCCATTCAGCAAGGCTTACGCCAAGGAGCTGAAGGTGTCAAGATTCAGGTCGGCGGTCGTCTGAGCGGTGCGGATATGGCTCGGACAGTGACCTTACGGGAAGGCCGTGTGCCTTTGCAGACTTTGCGGGCGGACATCGATTTTGCCCGAGCTGAAGCAAACACCACCTATGGAAAAATCGGCATCAAAGTTTGGATTTATCGCGGTATCGTGCTTTCCATGAACGAAGAAGCTGCTGCTGAATCCACTGAAGGTGTTTACGTCAGTGAATAAGACGAATACTGATCACGTTTACGGGATCACCGTGAACGTTGGGGTTAATTGAAAGAGGTATTGAAATATGTTAATGCCAAAACGTGTGAAGTACCGCAAGCAGCAGCGTGGTCGAATGCGCGGAAAAGCTCTGCGTGGCGCGGAAATTACCTTCGGGGAGTATGGGCTGATGGCTCTGGAACCCGGCTGGGTAACCGCCAGGCAGATCGAAGCTGCACGCCGTACATTGGCGCGGGAAATGAAGCGCCACGGAAAGGTTTGGATTCGAATCTTTCCGGATAAACCATATACACATCGACCTCCCGAAACCCGTATGGGGAAAGGAAAAGGGAATGTCGAATACTGGGTTGCAGTCGTTAAACCGGGACGAATTATGTTCGAAATCGGTGGTTTGGGAGAAGAAGCGGCATTGGAAGCATTGCACCAGGCTGCCTATAAATTTTCCATTCGCACCAAAGTAGTTTCACGACACGAACTGGGCACAGGAGAAGAACAATTATGAAAGCAGCTGAAATTCGGTTATTAACGAAAGATGAAATTACAGCCAAGCTATTGGATTTGAGGCAAGAAAAGATGAATCTTCGTTTTCAGGCTGTTTCCGGTCAATTAAGTGATCTTAGTCGTGTAAAAGAAGTTCGCCGTGATATTGCCCGGATGGAAACCATTCTGCGAGAAATGGAAATGCAGAAGCAACAGGAAGGTAAAGCATGAATGCACGCCGTCGAATAATGGGTACTGTTACAAGTGACAAGATGGATAAAACCGTTGTCGTTGAAATTCGGCGATCTTACCGTCATCCGCTGGTTGGCAAAGTTGTCCATGATGTGAAACATGTCAAAGCACATGATGAGAACAATGAATGCAAAGTCGGAGATAAAGTGATGATTGTTGAAAGCCAGCCGCTTTCTAAGGAAAAGCGATGGGTAGTTCAATCGGTCATCAAACGGGATGAAAAGAAGGAAATCATCGAAGAAGTATCGTCCGAATTGGCAGAAGCGATGAATGAAGGAGCCCAAGAATGATTCAAAAGGAAAGCAGATTAAAAGTGACTGATAATACAGGCGCCAAAGAAATCCTTGTGATTCATATTATGGGTGGTTCCGTCCATCATTATGGTCATGTGGGTGATATTGTCGTCGGTACGGTAAAGTCCGCATCCCCACACGGATCTGTCAAAAAGAGTGATATTGTGAAAGCCGTAATCGTTCGCTGCTCTAAGGAATGGCGACGGGAAGATGGCTCAACGATCCGGTTTGATGATAATGCAGCAGTGATTCTGGATGTCAATGGGACGGATCCGAAAGGGACACGTATTTTTGGGCCAGTAGCGCGTGAATTGCGTGAAAAGGGCTTTACAAAGATCGTTTCCCTGGCACCGGAAACTATCTGAGCATTGGAAAGATGGAGCGAAGAATGAAATTAAAAATTCGCAAGGGCGATACGGTTGAAATTATCAGCGGCCGTTCGGAAGACAAAAAGAAACGTGGCGAAGTAATTCGTGTCATTCCAAAGGAATCGCGAATCGTTGTTCAGGGAGTGAATATCCGTTCACGTCATCAGGGACAGACACGTGCCGGACGTCGTCAAATTGACGCGGGAATTGTCAAATTTGAGGCACCGATCCACATTTCAAATGCCATGTTGGTATGTCCGAACTGCAATAAACCGACCCGAGTTGGGTTAAGCCGTGGTGAAGACGGTAAAGTTACCAGAATTTGCAAAAAATGCAATTCTGAAATTGATGCGAAATAGCGGGAGCAAACAGATCATGAATCACATGAAAGAAAAATATTTGCAAGAAGTACTTCCTGCTATGAAATCTACATTAAAGTTGGATAATCCGATGCAGTATCCCAAAATCGAAAAAGTAGTCGTAAATATCGGTTTGGGTGAAGCTTTGGATAATCCCAAGGCATTGGATGCTGCGGTCAACGATCTGGCGCAGATTACGGGTCAGAAGCCGGTTGTCACCAAAGCCCGGGTCAGCATCGCAAATTTTAAGCTGCGTGAAGGTCGTCAAATCGGCGCGAAAGTTACTTTACGCGGTGAAAAAATGTGGGGCTTTTTAGACCGGCTGCTCAATATTGTTTTGCCTCGTGTGCGCGATTTTCGCGGTGTTCCTACGGATGCTTTTGACGGTCGCGGGAACTACACATTGGGGCTGAAAGAACAGACTCTGTTCCCCGAAATTGACTATGAAAAAGTCGATAAAGTCCGCGGGATGGAGGTCACAATCGTTACAACAGCTCAAAATGACGATCAGGCGCGCGTAATGCTTGACTTGCTCGGCATGCCTTTCAGGAAGGATTAATATGGCTAAGAAATGCATGATGTATCGTGAACTCAGGCGTGAATACCCCAATCAGGTTCGCAATCGCTGTAAGAGATGCGGCAGACCGCGGGGTTATATGCGCCGATTTGGATTGTGCAGGATTTGCTTCCGCGAATTAGCACTGAACGGCCAAATCACCGGCGTTACGAAATCATCCTGGTAATCCATAACGGAGGAATAGAAAGATGGTTAATGATCCTATTGCCGATATGTTGACACGGATTCGCAACGCTATGATGGCTGGTCATGCTACGGTTGTAATGCCCTGTTCAAATATCAAAATCGAAATCGCACGGATTCTGAAAGAAGAAGGGTTTTTGGAATCCTATGAAGTGCTCGAAGGCGATAAACCTTCTCAACGAGCACTGAAATTGAAAATCAAATATGCGGGTGAACGACGCTCACGCCGACCGGTTATGTCCGGTATCGTCCGTGTTAGTCGCCCCGGAAGAAGAGTCTACACCGGCCGAAACGAGATCCCCTGGGTTTTGTCGGGCTTGGGTGTGGCGATTATGTCCACTCCGAAGGGAGTGATGACCGGGCAGCGCGCCCGCCAGTTGGGTGTGGGCGGCGAAATCCTCTGCAAGGTCTGGTAGGAAAGGAATTAAAGGAAATGTCTCGAATTGGACGTTTACCCATTACCGTTCCGGCAGGCGTTAAGGTGGACATCAACGGGAATGAAGTGACAGTAAAAGGGCCAAAAGGGGAGATGAAACGCCTCTTTTCTCCAGTTGTCAAAATTGATCAGGATAACGGAACTCTTACTGTGACACGATCCTCGGATGAAGCTGCTGTTCGCGCTCTTCACGGAACGAGTCGGGCAATTTTAAATAATATGGTCGTAGGTGTTTCTCAGGGATTTACGGTCATCCTCGAAGTGGATGGTGTCGGATATCGAGCCGAAATGAACGGGAAAAACCTGATGCTTTATGTCGGTTATTCAGCTCCGAAAGAAGTCGTACCACCTGAAGGAATATCTTTTGACGTCGATACAAAGACGCGTCAGATAAAAGTCATGGGCTATGATCGTGAGCAGGTTGGGCAAGTTGCTGCGGAAATCCGGTTTATCAGACCGCCGGAACCTTATAAAGGTAAAGGAATTCATTACCTGGGTGAAAAAATCCGCCGTAAGGCCGGTAAATCCGGGAAAGCTAAGAAATAGAGGTAATAAAATATGGCGAAATTTTCTCGAAGTGAGGCAAGAATTCGGCGCCATGCCAGAGTCCGTAAGGATTTGGCCGGAAGCGCGCAACGCCCTCGTTTAAGTGTTTACCGAAGCCTAAACGGTATCTATGCCCAAATTATTAATGATGAGACCGGCACAACGCTGGTATCCGCATCCAATATCGATCGCGGACTGAAAGCTGAGATGGATGGGAAGAATAAAACCGAACAGGCTAAGCTGGTTGGTAAAGCCGTTGCGGAACGCGCAAAGGAAAAAGGAATTACCACAGTCGTCTTTGATCGCGGCGGATTTCGCTACATGGGTCGTATTAAAGCCTTGGCAGATGCTGCGCGTGAAGCAGGCCTTGAGTTTTAGGCAAAAGGAAAGGTACTAAAACCATGGAGAATTTGGATTATCAACCGTTAGATGAACAATTAGATGAGCGTGTGATCGAAATCGCGCGTGTCGCCAAAGTAGTAAAAGGTGGACGCCGCTTTCAATTTCGCGTAACCGTAGTCGTTGGCGATAACAACGGGACGATCGGTCTCGGAATCGGAAAAGCCAATGCGGTTCCAGATGCGATGCGGAAGGCTTCCGAACGTGCCCGAAAGAATATGCGGAAAATAAATTTATATAAAACAACCATCCCGCATGAGGTTATCGGTCACGTAGGCGGAGCACAGGTATTATTACGCCCCGCATCCGAAGGAACCGGCGTTATTTCCGCAGGTGGCGTTCGCGCTGTTTTGGAAGTTGCCGGGGTACATGATATTTTGACGAAATCATTGGGCAGTTCCAATCTGCTCAATGTTGTCAAAGCAACTTTTGAAGCACTCAATGAATTAAAGAATGCCGAGGAAGAAGCGATTTTGAGAGGGAAACAACCGGATGAATTGCTGCCTTTCTGGGAACGGAGGAAGANNTCCCAAAAAATTGCGCATTACCTATGTAAAAAGTGCAATCGGCTATTCATGGAAACATAAGGAAACAATCAAGGCAATGGGGTTTAAACACTTGAATGATTCGATCGTAAGAGAGGATACTCCTTCTCTTCGCGGGATGCTTCGAAAGGTTAATCACCTGGTCAAGGTTGAGGAATTGGCAGAGTAATTATGAAACTGGATGAATTAAGACCGAATGAAGGCGCAAA
>DCTP01000134.1:0-2535 GCA_002329625.1 Leptolinea sp. UBA1437 | reverse complement strand
TACCGCCAAGGCGGAAATTTACCTTTTTATCGTCATTTGCCTTTTATGCGTGGGGAAGGTTTTACGCCACCCAATCGGGTTGAATTTAATGAAGTGAATCTTGAAATGCTCGAGAGATTTGACGGGGATGTCGAGATTACTCCCGAAGTATTGGCTGAAGCGAACCTTCTCAGTAAGAAGAATAATCCGGTTGTCATTTTAGGCAACGGAGAAGTATCGCATGCATATAAAGTCAAGGTTCACCGTATATCAAAAGGTGCCCGAGAAAAAATTGAGGCTGCTGGCGGCAGCGTAGAAATTATCGGCTGAAGTTTTTGGCTGAAGCCGTTCGCTGGAGTTATTAAGGAGAACTAAAGAATGAAGCGATCCCCATGGCGTTTTCTGTGGAAGTCAACAGATATTCGCAAAAAACTGACGTTGACGTTGGGAATACTCGTACTCTATCGTTTGATAGCGAATATTCCGGTGCCAGGGTTCAATGCCGAAGTTATTAAAGCATTGAAATCCAGCACGACTGCCGCAGGTGATTTGATCAGTATCCTGAATGTTTTATCCGGCGGCACCTTGTCGTCTTTCTCCATTATGGCAATGGGCGTTTACCCGTACATTACCGCNNGAGCGAAAAATGAAGGATGATCCGCGCGCAGGCCAAAAATGGATGGAAAAATGGACGATGATTCTGACCATCCCGATGGCGATTTTATCGGCTATCGGCCAAATCAGTCTTTTTAACCAAATCGTTCCCGGCACGACGGTGCTTCGGGATTACGGCTGGAGCGGGAGTAACTTTCTGCCGACTCTTGCCAACCTCAGCACAATGGTTGCGGGAACGATGGTTGCGATTTGGTTGGGTCAGATTATTTCGGAATATGGCATCCAACAGCAAGGTCTGTCCTTAATCATCTTTTCCGGTATCGTTTCACAGATACCCAGTAATTTGGTCAGGATCTTGGCGGATAAAACGACGGGCTGGATCGTGTTGGTTATCTCTCTGGTGGTCTTGCTGATCTCGGTATTTGCGATCGTTTATATCCAACAGGGGACAAGATATGTGAAACTGATGATCCCCGGTCAACGGATCGGTTATCGCGGCATTAAATCCGGCGGATCGACAACGTTACCGTTACGGGTCAACAGTGTGGGGATGATTCCACTTATTTTTGCTCAATCGATTATCACTTTCCCGGCATTGATTGCCAGTTTTTTTGTGAATTCCGGTACGGCCTGGGTTAAGGATTCTTCCGTATGGATTCAGAGTCACCTCAGCGGTTCAAGCAGCCTCTATGTTGTTTTATATTTTGTGCTGGTTGTCGCGTTCACTTATTTTTATACAAGCGTGACTTTCATGAACAATGATTACGGCTCCAGTCTGAAGAAACAAGGGGCGGTAGTCCCCGGCAGAGCAGCCGGAACGGAAACTCAAAAATATCTGGCGAAGATCCAAAACCGAATCACCTTGCCCGGTGCCGTGATGCTGGGTGTCATCGCAGTTTTACCGAATATTTTGGCTGTCATATTGCATACNNGCACAAGCGACGATGTTGATGTCATCTTCCGGTATGCTGATCGTAGTCGGTGTCGTAAGAGACATTATCGATTACCTGCAAAGTGAACTGAGCCAACATGGCTACGAAGAAAAATTGATCCGCTGAAACAGCGAGATAAGAGAAAAGGAATGGCGACATATATTGTCTTTTTGGGAGCTCCGGGAGTGGGAAAAGGAACTCAGGCTGAAAGGCTTGCCGAAGAGTTGAAGATCCCTCATATCAGTACCGGTGATCTTTTCAGAGAGAACCTGAAGAATCAAACGGAGCTCGGGAAAAAAGCACAGTACTACATGGATGCGGGACAACTTGTTCCGGATGATGTGACGATTGAGATGGTCAAATCGCGAATATCCCGACCGGATTGTGTTAATGGCGCAATATTAGACGGATTTCCGCGAACTTCCGCACAAGCCGAAGCTTTTGATCAAATGCTCAAAGAAGCTTATCAGACCGAAGTCGTTTTTGTCCCATGTATTCAAGTCGATCGGGAACTGCTGATCGACAGGTTGAGCGGTCGCCGAATGTGTCCAAACGGCCACGTCTTTCATATGGTATATCATCCTCCTAAAGAGGATGATATCTGCGATATTTGCGGTCAAAAACTTTACCAGCGTGAGGATGATAAAGCGGAAACCATCGAAAAAAGACTTGAGGTTTATGAAAATCAGACGGCACCGTTGATTGATTATTATCAAAAGCGGAATGTATTGCGGTTTATAGACGGGGCAAAAGATATTGATGCCGTTACTATGGATATTCTTGCGGCATTCAAAGACGTAACCAAGAAATGGCCGGAAAGCTGATGGAATGAGCTGGGAGAGGCAAGTCAGTATCAAATCAAGAGATGAAATCGCGATTATGCGGGAAGCGGGCATTATTAATGCCGAAGCTTTAAAAGCCGCGAGCGAGGCTTGTGTTCCGGGTGCGACAACCTGGGATGTGAATGCCGCAGCCGACAGAGTTCTGGCTCATTACAAAGTAACTTCTC
>DCTP01000145.1 GCA_002329625.1 Leptolinea sp. UBA1437 | reverse complement strand
CGGCTATCCGCTGCTGGATGAAGATTTGATTGTCGATATTCCTTCGACAACGGTTACACCGAGAGATGAGCATGCAAACGAAGGATTAGCCGAGTGGAATAAAATGATCTCTCCGCAGCCCGGATTTGTTGAAATGTGCTACTATCATCATTTTGATCAAGCCAAACCCGTAAAAGTTTTCCAACCGAAGTCTCAAAAAGGGGTTGCGATTTATTTTGATCCCGCCTCCTTGGATGAATTTATCGAGTGGAAAATGATGGGGGTAAAAGAATATGTGCTGGGGCTCGAACCCGCAAACTGCCAGCTTGACGGGCGGGCAAAAAATCGGCGTGAAAACAGATTGAAATTTATTCAACCTGGACAAGAGATTGTTTATCAGGTCCGATTTGAAATGATCGAATCCTTATAAAATAAGCGCATCCCAATCATTGATCGTGATGCGTTGTCGGCTTTTCAATCCTAATCAGATCGGTAAATCAGAGGATTTTGGATTCTCCTTGAAAAAGTAAATCAATCAAACCCTCGGTATTGATAAAATTGGGAATAATCAAATCCGCTCCGGCTTGAATCAGCCGTTCACGCTTCCATGGGTCAACTTTCGTATGATCTTTTTCATCCGGTGCGACCCCGATGGCAATTCCATTTACCGCCTTGGTGTTTTCAATTTCAACAAAACCGTCTCCCGTTCCGACAAATTCCGAACCGGTTAGGTTGTTGTCGAGAATAATTTCTTTGATGATCATTTTTTTGGAAACTTTAACATAATCATCCAACGTGCCATGGATTTCATCAAAATAAGGGGTTAATTGAAGTAGGTCAACGTCTTCCAATACATATTTTTCATCCATTTCGGATACCAGATAGCATTTGACACCTCGGGATTTAAGGGCTTGAAGAATTTCTACGGATCCGGGGATCAAATATTCCTCGGGCCGGATATTGCCGTTCCGCAGCCCTTCACGGCGATACTGAATCCGTTCCAGTAATTTGGTTTGATAAATATCCTTATAAACATCGGGAGATTCCGCTGTTCCGCCACGTTTGTTGATTTCCTCAGCCAGTTGCATCATTAGGTAAATGGTTTGTTTTCCGGTTAATTGAGTGACATATTCCTTTACCACCCGCGTGACTTCGGCTTCCTCTTCATGTTCCGGCGTCTGCATCAGTAAATCAACCATCATCGGAATCATAATTTCCTGCCAACCTTCACGAATCAGTGAGAAAGTACCATTAAAGTCAAACAGAGCATGGCGTATGTATGTTTCGGGAGGCAGCGGATGAATGATTTCAATATTCGTTTTCATCTGAAACGGATTTCCTTCTATTTTTTGGCTTTAATTCTAATCGCTTCCGAATTTTATTTTGATTCTCTCCGTTATTTTATGAGAAATTAGGATTATGATATCAAAATAAACTTTATTTACTCGAATGCTTTAAATCGTTTTTCAATCGGAACAAACTCTTTTTTATCGGCTGGAGCTGTCGGCAACCCAAAAGGCATTTGAGCAATGAGTTTCCAAGATGCCGGAATGTCCCACGCGGATTTTACTTTTTCATCAATCAACGGGTTGTAATGTTGCAAAGAGGCACCGAGCCCTTCCGCTTCCAACAGTGTCCAGGCAATATATTGCAGCATGCCGTTGGAGTGTTCGGTCCAAACGGAAAAATTATCCGCATAAAGCGGAAATTTATATTGAAAATCGGCTACCGTTTCGGTATCGTCAAAAAAAAGAATTGACCCATATCCGGCAGCAAAACCATCGATTTTATTTTCGGTGCTTTCAAATTGTTCAGGAGGAACGATGCCGCGTAAAGTATCCTTTGTTATCGACCATAATTTTTCATGGTGATTCCCGAACAACAAAACCGCTCGTTGGCTCTGCATATTAAAAGCGGAGGGAGTGTGCATAACAGCCAGAGAAACCAATTCCCGAATTCTTTCATCCGAAATCGGTGATTTTTTAGCGATGGAATAAATACTTCTGCGTTCCCGAATACTGTCAAGCAAGTCTTTCATAAGATCCTTTCCGAATCAAAAATTTATAGATTCCAATTGACGATTTAACAATAATTCTTTCTTGCGTTATGATTTGGTCAATTGTTTATCTTTATCCTAATCCCTTTTAGGAATGATAATCAATCAATTCTTATTAAAGGTCAAAATATTTGGAGGATTTGTCATGAAAATAAAATTTATCCCTGCGAAAGATGCGGTAGAAGCCGGTCGCTTGGGGGCAGACATCTTTACTCAAACAATGGAGGAAAATCCCGCTTGTGTGTTTGGATTGGCGACCGGATCGACTCCGCTTTCGTTATACAGTGAACTTGTTTTGAGGCACAGCCAGGGAAAGTTAGATTTTTCATTAGTTCGGACGGTGAATTTGGATGAGTACATCGGCTTACCTGCCGATCATCCCCAAAGTTATCATCAATTTATGTATGATCATCTTTTTTCGAAGATTAACATTCATCCCAGGAATACACATCTTCCGAATGGTATGGCCGATGATTTGGAGAGTGCCTGCCGGGAATATGAAAAAATGATCGAAAGTATGGGGGGGATCGATTTGCAATTACTCGGAATCGGCCTCAACGGTCATATTGGTTTCAACGAACCTTCCGATTATTTTCCAAAATATACCCATGTAGTCGATTTGACGGAAAGTACCCGTGAAGCAAACAAACGCTTTTTTTCTAATATTAGGGAAGTCCCGACCCAAGCCATGACGATGGGAATCGGAACAATTATGAGCGCAAGAAAAATTTTATTGTTATGCACGGGGCAAAAGAAAGCGGAAATTCTGCATGAAGCGATGTTTGGAAAGGTCAGGCCTCAGGTTCCGGCTTCCATTTTACAATTTCACCCCAAGGTAATTGTTATTGGCGATGAAGAAGCACTGAGTGTCATCCGCCGGGATCATCCGGATTTTCTGTAAGAAATTTGTAAAAAAATTGTTTTCATAAATATCAGACAGGCTCGATTGGATGGCTTGTCTGATATTTTTTATGACATTTCATTTGACAATCGATGAAATTAAGCGTAATATAGAAAGCGATGTGACAAATGTAATATTAGTAATATGACAAAAGTCATATCGATTTTATACCTTGAAAACCGAATAGGAGAAACAAAGGAACGAAATCAGTCTCTTCCTTTGAAAGAAACAATCGGCTTTTCAACGAAAGCAACTCCTTTTCGGCCGTTTATTGCCCATTTTTTGGGGAAAGGAAGGAAATCATGTTTACTACGATTTCTGTTATTGCTGTGGCAATTCTTGCCTGTTTTCTCAGTAATTATCATTTTGAAAACTGAGAAAAAAAGTGAGAAGGTTTGTCTCCCAAGGGGGAGATAAACCCAGCACGGTGCGGAAAAAATCAAACATCTTTCGATGATTCAATCGGAAGATGTTTTTTATTCTCATAGCTTTGGCAGTCATGCCGATCGGAAGAAAATGAATATAATCATGAGGAAGTGAAGGTTCCTGATACAATTCAAAAAGGAATTTGTTTCCTGTTTTATTGCTGTTTTCAGAAAAGAAATCGATTAAAGATAAGGGCAGATAAAAAGTTGCGGAATGAAGAATAAATCTGAGAATCGCTCAATGACAGAAGGAATTATTTGGAAGCAACTCCTTTTTTTTGCGATCCCCTTATTCTTAAGCAGTATTCTGCAACAATTCTATGGAATTATCGATTCCCTTTTTGTGGGTAATTTTGTCGGTGATCTGGCATTAGCCGCTGTCGGTTCGACTGGATCGTTGGTTAACCTATTGGTCGGTTTTTTCCTTGGATTATCAGCGGGTGCCGGAGTTGTCATCGCAAACAGTTACGGTGCCGCTGATGCCGTCAGAATGGAGAAAGCAAAACATACGGCTATATTGGTAGCCGCAATCTGCGGTGTCGCACTGACGCTGCTGGGTTGGATTCTTACACCGGTTCTGCTGCGTTTTATGAACACTCCGGACGGAGTGTATGAATTGGCGATCGTTTACTTAAGGTTGTATTTTTTGGGAATGATACCGATGTTGATTTATAACGTCGGAGCCGGAATTATGCGGTCGATCGGAAATTCCCGCGAACCGATGATGATTTTACTGTTTTGCGGGATATTCCATATCTTTGCGGATTATCTTTTTATTACGCTCTGGAAAATGGGAGTAGCCGGCGCCGCATATGCAACCGGGCTTTCTCAACTTCTTTCTGCTGTTTGGGTCATGTGGCGTCTGGTCCGATCGGACGGTCCGGATCGGCTTGAATGGCAGCGAATGAAGATCGATATGCCGGTGTTACGTTCCATTATCCGTGTAAGCGTCCCCGCCGGATTTCAATCTTCCATGTATTCGATTGCGAATTTGATGATTCAATCTTATATCAACATGTTTGGATCGGTTGCCATGGCGGGATCAGCCGCTTATTTCAAGATCGATAACTTTGTGTTTTCGCCGGTGACGGCGATGGGATTGGCGGTAACAACCTTTGTAAGCCAAAATGTCGGTGCAGGCCGGTTCGATCGAATTCAGCGGGCGATCCGTAACGCATTAATGATGGCTTTTTCTTTTTCGGTTTTTCTTGCCGTTATCGTTATCTTATTCCGCTATCCGATTTTAGGTTGGTTTACAAAAAGTCCGGCGGTGATCGAAACGGGAATTTTATTTATCTTTTATCTGATTCCGTTTTATCCGATTCATAACCTGACTGAAGTGCTCAGCGGAACCATTCGGGGTGCCGGCAACGCTACCACACCGATGGTGATCACAATTTTTTGTATCGGAATATTTCGCATCGTTTGGGTATTGATCATGACCCATTTCTGGTTCGACCTTCGGATGGTGATCGTCAGTTTCCCTATTTCTTGGATTTTATGTGCCGCTTGCTTTTGTTTTTATTACAAAAAGAATGCGACACTGATTACTCGGAAAACGCTTTAAAAATAAAAAATATCCGATTCACCAATCGGATATTTTTTATTGTAAGATACGTTTTTTAATTATTCAGCGGTTCGATTGAAAATTCCACACTTCCGGTAAAAACTTCGCCCGGATTCAGAATCAGTAAGTGAGCGACGTCGTTTTTTTCATCGGCATATAAATTATGTGCATTTGGAGAGCAGGTCCAGTTTTCCAGACAAACATAAGGAGCGTTTTCGGGTGCGTAAGTGACAAAATGCGTAAAGTCGTCGGTCGCATGAAGAATCAAACGCTTCCCGACAGATTGATAAATTATCGACGGCGAAGCTTCCGAAGTCAAACCCGTCCAAACCTCATCGATGGCTGTTTCCGGAACGGTTGTCGGAGAGCGAAAATCAATCGGGCTGTCATTCGGATCGATCAATTGATTTTCCGCCTGATCCAACCATTTTTTTACCGGTACCTGAATCAGGTTTTCTTCCCGTGGACCGATCAGATTAAAATAAGGATGCAAACCGAACCCAAAAGGGAACCGTTTCTGTGTATCCAAATCAGTCACCGTGATATCGATTCTGACGGATCGATTTTTCAAGGTAAAATCGATATCCAGCCGGTTGGCGATCGGAAAAAGATAATAAAGCGGATGATCACGAAATATTCCGAGACTTGTTTTCAGCGTGACTCCGTCTTCGCTGACGATTGGCTCCGAAAATAAAAATTTTTGTCCCATTGCAAAACCATGGCGAAAGATACTTCCCCGATTTGCCGGAAACCGGTATAGCGATCCGTCAAATGTAAATTTTTCTCCGCGGACAATCCCGGGTGTCGGGTAAAGTACCGGCGTCCCATAATGCCGGATGTCCACTAATTTTTGCGGAGCTGGATAAAGATAGTCAATATTGTCAACTTTGAAACGGCAGAGATTCGCTCCGTATCCGGGAAGAACCCAGACTTCCGCAACTTTCTTCCCGTCCTCTTCCTGCCATAGATTTACCATCTGTTCGTTTAAGATCAAATGATTTGTATATTCATAACCGTACATGATACCCCCGACCTTTAATTTTATCAGTAGTCTATTCAATTCCAGTTGTTTGAATGACAAAGAACCGTTTCAAAAAGCTTGATGGAACTTGTTAAAGAAAAAAAGGACGGTTTTCGATCGATGAGGAAATCCATCGGAAACCGTCCGAAAAAGGAGCGCTATAGAAAATTTTACAGCGATTTTACAAAACGACTCATTCTTTCCAGTGCCTGTTCGATTTTTTCATAGGAAGTAGCATAGGAAATACGGACAAAACCTTCTCCGCCTGCTCCGAAGCCGTTGCCGGGGATAACCGCCACTTTCTCTTTTTCCAATAATCGGTTGGCAAAATCTTCACTGGATAAGCCGGTTCCTGAAATTTTGGGAAAAACATAAAAAGCGCCTTTCGGCTCAACGGTAGGCAAACCAATGCTGCGTAATCCATCCACAACCAAGTGACGCCGGCGATCATATTCGTCATGCATCCGCTTTGCATCCTCTTGTCCGTGTTCAATTGCAGCTAGAGCTCCGTATTGTGCGATCGTCGGTGCCGACATAATCAGATATTGATGAATTTTATAGGCGCCGTCCATCAGCGGAGCAGGTGCCACCAAATAACCAATTCGGAACCCGGTCATTGCGTAATTCTTAGAAAAACCTCCTACCAGCATCGTTCGCTCAAAACCGCCGTTTAATGAGGGCACACAAACATGCTCTATCCCATAAACCAGTTGGTCATATAATTCATCCGATACAATGGCGAGGTTATGTGCGATCGCAATATCACAGAGTTTCTGTAATTCTTCCCGCGAAGCGACGGCTCCTGTTGGATTGCATGGGAACCCCAATAAAATCGCTTTTGTTTTGGGAGTTATCGCTGCTTCTACCGCCGCAATATCCAAGTCAAAATTATTTTCAAATTTACAGGGAACCTCAACAACAATACCCGATGCCAACAGTACAGAAGCTTGATAAGCTACAAAACAAGGGGTGATAACGATTACTTCATCTCCCGGATCGATTAAAGCTGCCAGTGCCAGAAAAAGAGCTTCAGAACAGCCGACTGTAGCAATAATTTCACTGTTCGGATCATATCGCACGTGATAGCGACGATATAAGTCGTCACTGATCGCTTCCCTTAATTCGGAGAGGCCGGAATTGGCTGTGTAGTGCGTCTTTCCGGATTGCAGGGCGTGAACGCCGGCTTCGATAACACAGGCGGGAGAATCGAAATCGGGTTCACCAATTCCCAAAGAAATTACATCATCCGGAACCGCAAAATATTTACGGATTGCGGACGGCTTGATCGTTTTAGCTCGATTGGATAAATTATTGTACATTTTGGATCCCTCCGGGATATGAAAATTGGGACAAAAAAACAAGATATTAAATGTTATTTTTCGATGACAGAGTTGTCTCCTATAAAGTAAGCGGCAGGACTGCTCTTCATATTGACTTTTTCTCCGATTAACGAATCTTTGATAATTTCACTGATAATCGTCGTATTCTCCGCAATGATCGAATTTTCAATCACACTGTTTTGAATATGGCATCCGGAAGCAATCGAAACATACGGGCCGATCACAGAATTTTCGACGGTCGCGTCCTCTGCGATAAATACCGGAGGAACGATGGCAACCCCCTTGCGTTTCATGGCTGTTTCGGTATTATCGTGCCCGTGATCCAAGAAATGGCGGTTTGTGGAGAAGACAGTTTCCGGTACACCCGTATCCAGCCACAGTTTGGTCTCGTGGATCGTAAACTTGGCCCCTTTTTGGATCATGATATTAATCGCATCGGCTATGTAATATTCATTTTTAAGGGAAATGTTCTCTTTGATTTGTTGTTCGATCGCTTCGATCAATTTTTGCCCTTCCTTGAAATAGTAAAAACCGATAATAACCATTTTATATTCATCGGTAGAGGGCTTTTCAATGAAACGTTCGATGCGGTTATTTTCATCAGTGATGGCTACGCCAAACCGCTGAGGCTCGGGATTCCATTGAACCCAAGCAATTCCATCCGCGTCTTCATCGGCAAGAAAACTGAGATCCCCTTCCAGTAATGTATCCGAAAAGGTCATAATCATCGGACCGCTGATCAAATCCTTAGCTAAATAAATAGCATGCGATTGCCCTTTCATCTCTTCTTGAACTACATAATTGCATTTCAAGCTCGGATAATGTTTTTCCATGAAGGTTTTTATCTGCCAACCGTTCGGTGAAATGATAAAAATATATTCCGGATCAAACTCGTTTTCAAGGCTGGTAAATTCATCCAACAGATAGTCCAAAGAAGTTCTTCCGGCAAGGTTAATTAAAGGTTTGGGCTTGCTCCAGGTCAGCGGCCGAAGTCGGGAACCATATCCAGCCATCGGAATTACAATTTGTATCTTTTTTTTCATTTCAGCTCCCAGTTTAAAGATATTCTTTGTCGTTTATCGCTCGGATTTCGATTCGTTTTCGCTTGAGTGACATATTTAAGAATAAACGAATTATACCCAATCCGGACAGAAAATCTGATTATTTGGTATTTGCGTCTGCAGATGTCCATAATATGCATGATCGTGTTCAAAGCTATCTTGAGATTTATTGTTCTGAAACAGAAAGTGCTATAAATAAATGAATCAAAAGAAATACAGAATCAGTCAACAAAAAAATACGAACAAATTGGTTCTGAATAAATATAGATGACCCGCGGGATTTAAATATCTTGAGAAATATTTTAAAAAAAGCGGAAATTGCTTTTAATTCAATTTAGATGATCAAGCGATTGTATTTTTCCCATTCCGCAAAAAACGACAAAAGGCAATCAAGTCATCATATTTTAAAATGGTTGAGGATGCTCTTCGTGAAAAGGAAGGATCCTGCAGAAACTCCCATTTCCTTCGGAGGCTGAGGGTGTTTAACGATTTCAAAGTTTGATGATTTTGTCACCGGTTATTTTAAATGTGGGCTTGCAAGATTTTCAATTTTGCGTATAATAAAGTGTAATGATTACAATAAAGAAATGGTTATATTATTAATGAGGGATTCTGTGGAAATTGAGCCGACATATCGGGATTTGATAAAAGAATTGAAGGAAAAAAAGATTCGTTTGTCTTATCAACGGGTCAAAATCTTGGATTATTTAAACCAGCATCGTACTCATCCAACAGCTGACGAAATCTATACGGGGTTAATCGCTGAAATTCCGTCACTATCCAAAACCACGGTTTATAACTCATTGAATTCTTTAGTCAAGGCAAATTTAATTCAGGAGCTGACGATTGAGGATAACGAGAATCGATATGACATTGTCACCGAAACTCACGGGCATTTTAAATGCGAAGAATGTGGAAGAATATATGATTTTAAAGTTGAGCTTGATTCATTTAATCCGGAAGAATTAAAAGATTTTCAAATCAATCAAAAAGGTGTCTATTTCAAAGGGATCTGTAAAAAATGCCTTGAAACGAATCAAAAAAATCTACAAAATGAAGAATAAGGAGAATCATATGGAAAGTAAAACAATGCAGGATCTAATGGCTGGATTCGCAGGTGAATCCCAAGCAAATCGTAAATATACCGCTTATGCGCGCAAGGCAAAGGCGGAAGGAAAAAATAATGCCGCCAAATTGTTTCAAGCGGCGGCAGATGCCGAAACAATTCATGCTTTACGACATTTTGAAGTTGCCGGAAAGGTCGGTAGTACTGCTGATAATCTGAAAGATGCGATCGCCGGGGAAACGTATGAATATACGGAAATGTATCCGGAATTCTTAAAAGATGCCGAAGCGGAAGGGAATAAGGCGGCAGTTGGAACCTTTACGTTCGCAAAAAAGGCAGAGGAAGTCCATGCAAAACTCTACAAAGAAGTTTTGGATAATCTGGATGAAACCGAAGAAGTTTTCTACTATCTTTGCCCGGTCTGCNNTGCGGGAATATCGAAAAAGTCCGTCCAGGGAAATGCCCGATTTGCGGTGCGGATGGATCTCAATTCATAAAATATTAATCTTTGAAAAGTAAAAAGCAAGGGGAGAAAAATTTTGATAATTTT
>DCTP01000009.1 GCA_002329625.1 Leptolinea sp. UBA1437 | reverse complement strand
ACGTTAGGTATGTTCAAAAAAACCCATGCCCGAGAGACATCTGTAGGGGACGGCGTCCTTGCGCAGCACACCGAGGTTACGAGGTGTAAACGTCCCGAGATACGGCATTCTTGCGCAACATGCCGACGTAAAGCGTTGCGAACATCCCGAGATGGCAAGTACGAAAATCATGGTCGGGCAGGTTTAGAACCTGCCCCTACGGTACGTTCAAAAAAACCCATGCCCGAGAGGGCATCTGTCGAGGACGCCATCCCCTACTACCCTCTCCCAACATGAGGAGAGGGCTTTGCACCTTTACCGCGTTACGATTTGTTTTTTGACAATCCATCCTCCAACGCCACACCCAAGATATAAGCGATCAACACCGCTACGCCGTTGGTTGCCGCTTCCTCGCTGATGGGGAAATCGGGCGCTGCAACCGNNAACGAATAGATCACTCCGACCACTGCCGCCCAAAATTTACGCGATTTCAAAACGGTCTGAAACATATTGAATGCTCCTCCTTTATTCATTTACTGCATTGGCTTTATATAATGGGCGATAATCCGCCACAAATACGCTCAAAAAGTGACGGGCTTTGATTCGCACCTCATCGTTCGTAAACAGTGCACCACTCAACTGATTATCGGCAATATAGATTTCCGGCATGATGCCAAATCGTTCGCCGATATAAATCGCCGGAGCCAACAAAGGATCCGCAACCGCCGCCCAATCATTCGAATCACTGAATTCCGGGCAGGTGATCACATCGCCGAATTGTCCGCGCTGTAGATTCTCGGAGGTAATGTTGGGCTCCCATGCCATCGATGGATATAGAATGCGTTCCGCAGTCAATCGCAAGGTCCGCGGTACAACCAGATAGCGGGCATCAATAGCCTGTTTGGGAGCCGTTCCGCCGGCATTTACCAGAAGTTTCTGATTATAGATCGCAGCACTGGCAGCTTCCCAACTTTCGGATGAAAGCACGCCAGCGCCTAAATTTTGATGAACCGAACTCTCGAAGACATTTTTCCCATCAGCCATCATCGGACCGGCACCGGCTGACGCGGTAAAGATTTCTCCCACCAAAGCGGAAAGGCGCCTCAGACCGGCCGTCGCGAGTTTAAACGGAAATTGGCGTAAGCGCCGGGTATCGTCCCGTTCAAACATTTCGATCGTCAAACCCAAATAACCGCCATACTTCTCCCAAGTACCCGTCTCGGCAGAATCGCTGACACCTAATTCAGTATAAGCAGCTCCTTCATTAATCGATGGCAGTNNGGCAGCAAACTGATTTCCCCGACCAGAATTCCAGTAATATTTTGAAGACTGTTGAAATGTTCAATCGTCACAATTTTTTCCCACCAGTGATATCCGCTGGCACCCAGTTCCTCCCAACGCTGTGCTACCAGTTTGTTTAAAACATTTTTCAGAATAGCCGGCAAATCGCCACTTTCCGAAAGCGATGCCCGCTGTGGGTCATATCCGCCATGAAAGTCTAGATCACCAGTCATCATGGTATACAATTCCCGAATTCCAGCCAACTTCTGTGTCCGGATTGAACGCAATTCATCCGGGCGTCGTGCTCCCAGCAAGTCATGAACGGCCGCATTGACCTGATCGGAACTCGACACCATCGCTTCCACCCGACTGCTGACGCCGTTGATCGAATTTCCTCCAATCAATGAACTGACAATTGTTCGCGCCTCATCGATGGCTGTTTCCAATTCCGCGGGATCAAACGAACGCTGCTGAAAATCTCGCCGAATATGAGCCTGTAAGGGTTGCGGCAATTGAGATGAGGCTAATGCCGTTTCCAATAAATAATTCTGTAACTTTTTCTGTGAATCGTCCGGTTGTAAGATTTCATCATTTCCCAACGTAATCCGTTCATCTTGCCCGTCGAGCGATTCGGCAGCCAGATCTTCCCGTTTTTGAACGGCATTCACCGCCTTCAGAAAAGCGCCGCCGCGAGCCGGATCCACCACTAAATCGACCGAAAAGATCCGATGAATTTGCTCGACATTTTGACCGTTGCTGCGAAATGACAAATCGGCCGAAAATCCGACTTTCGGATCCGTATCCACCGCTGCAAGAATCTGCCTTCCGGTTTCGATCAATAAATCCGCGGCAGGTCCCAACGGCATCAGCCGGCAGCGAATTCCCTGTACCGATTCATCCCAGAGGGGCGCGGTTAAGATTCCGGCTAAATCCCGCACGCTATGATTTGTTCCGGATTTCGGTGGAATATGGTCGATAAAGCATTGTGTCTGATCAAAAAGAGGCACAGCTGCCCGCAATACATCCGGACTGAATGACCAACCGTTCCCTTCACCGGCAGTGATCGCCAGGATATCAAAGGCCGTACCGTCCCGTAACGGTTTGCCTTCCATGGGGATGGATTGACGCTGTTCATCCGGATCATGGTTCGAGAGTACTTTGTTCTTGGAATTCATATTTGGTTTTCCTTTCTTATATAGTACATATGTTCTATATAAGCATAAACGGAACCGATCCGCGTGCAACTGTCTTTTTAGGGAGGATGCCGTACCGAAGGCTACGTGCTGAATGAGAAAAGAATCCCTCACCCTAGCCCTCTCCCAGAGGGCGAGGGGAAATACACGCCTGCGCTATTACCGTACGCCAATCTCATCTTCCTTGACTTCAGGATGAGGGGAAATTCTCTTAATAAGCTCACTTTCGAGTTTTGTAGCCACCCTCTCCCGGAGGGCGAGGGAAAACGCGACCATAATTACCATATCAAACAGTCGTATATCTGCGGAGGTAGTTTCCGAAAATAATGATAAATTTAAGAAAAGCGGTGAACCGCGAACCGAAAGGAAAAAACGATGAGCACAATTACAAAATATGAAGCCGTAGTAACGAATACAGGAGGTCGGGACGGGATCGTTTTCTCACCGGACCGTTCTTTTTCAATGGTGATCGAACCGCCGGACAAATCCGGCGAAAAACACGCCGGAGCAAGCAACCCGGAACAGTTGTTCGCAGCCGGGTACAGCGCTTGTTTTAATAATGCGCTGCAATCATCTTTACGCCGGGACAAAGTGGAGTTTGAGTCCAGTACCGTCACAGTATTTGTTGCGCTGTTATATGATCCCGATGAAAAGGGACACCGGATCGGAGCCCGTATCCAGGCATCCGTCAAAGGAATCAACCTTGATGAAGCTAAGAAATACGTGGCAATCGCTCATACCAGATGCCCATATTCAAAAGCAATTCAGGGGAATGTAGATGTAAAAATTGAAGTGATCGAAGCAGAATAAAAATGAGCGAAAGAAACAGGCTGTTCCCTAATCAAGATGTGGAATAGCCTGTTTCTTTATTTCTTCAATTCGATATTACAGTCTGAGCGTGTTCAATTGGCTTTCCATTCGGCGAGTGAGAACCATTGCCAAGTGGTTTTTCTCTTCTTGAAGCACGACCTTAAAATCTTCTTCTTTCAAATCCGGATAAAGCTCAATCAATTCCTCGACGAACAGTACCGAATCGCGTTCGACTTGTTCCGCAATTGCGTAGATATCATCTTTTGTGGAGGCTTTGGCAGCCTTTTCTTTCAGATTATCGGCATCGCTTTCAATATGATCTTTCATCAGAGCATTCAAATAAGCCTCGTGATCCTCCGAGATTTCAACCGTTAACGCTTGCGTACCTTCATACTTTTTCAAAAGAGCCGTATAGATCTGATAGTGACGATCTTCATCCTTCGCCATTTTTTCAAAGAATTTCCCGCCGAATTTTGCATCATTCGCCAACGTTCGATACCAGTCTCCCACAGCTTGTTCATTGGCTGCCATCAGACGGAAAAACTCCGCACCATCCCATTTTTTAGTCATATTTCTCCTCCGATCGATATTTCCTTTGCGATTTTTTTAGCGACAAAAAAACAAACCTTTTTTTATTATTACGGTCAACCGTAAAATAGTCAAGATTTACCGACTTTTCATAAAACAAAAAGCCGCCTGATCAACCCAAACGGAATGAACAGGCAGCTTACCAAGCAAACTCAAACAAATTTATAATCGCAGGCTCTTCAATTGGCTATCCATTCTTTTATCCAACACCATCGCCAGATGCTTTTTCTCTTCCTGCAGAACAATTTTGAAATCAGCTGGATCCAAATCAGGGAACAGATCGATCATTTCCTGAGTAAACAGCACCGAATCTCTTTCGATTCGTTCGGCAATATCAAAGATATCTTCCTTACTCTTGGCATTTGCTGCTCTTTCCCTGAGCTTTTCAGGGTCGGCAAGATAATTGTTTTTAATCAAAAGATCCATATAGCTTTTTCGATCTTCAGTCAGTTCAACCATCAATTCCTGTTTCCCTTGATATTTCTTGAGTAAGGAAGTATAGATTCCAAAATGACGGTCTTCATCTGCCGCCATATTTTCAAAGAATTTTCCACCAAACTTGGCATCATCAGCCAGAAATCGGTATAGATCACCGACAGCTTTTTCGTTAGCTGCCATCAACTCAAAAAACTCAGCGCCATTAAAAAGGTTACCCATATTTCCTCCATTCAAATTGATAAACTGTTTTATTTTGATGAATTCAAGATCTTTCATCAGACTTTCGATATAGATTTATTATAATGATAGTGATGGTATCCTTCAATAGGGAAGATTTCCCTTAAAATGTCGCCAAATGCATAATAAAAAATCGGTCCAATCGTCGAAAATAAATCAAAATAAAGCTTACTCGCATGATCAGTCGGGCTTGTTGGCAATTCACACAGCCGTCCTATTATTTGGGCTTTCCGGTGTCATCGGAAAATCGCTTGACTTGCCGGCCGTTATCATTACTTTTGCCCGTGTTTTCATATCGGCGATTTTTTTGTTTCTTATTTTAACTTCGAAAAAAGAACCCGTTCGAATACGGTCTTTGAGAAACTTTTCCCCCTTTTTGGCAGCCGGTTTGATTATGGCCATCCATTGGACCACTTTTCTGCAATCCATTCGCACATCCACGGTAGCCATTGGGACACTCACTTTTTCCACTTTTCCGCTTTTTGTCACATTTCTTGAACCGTATTTCTTCCGAGAAAAGCTGA
>DCTP01000002.1:574-4338 GCA_002329625.1 Leptolinea sp. UBA1437 | reverse complement strand
CGAGCCGAACAAAGTGAGGCATTACCTACAGCTCCTCACCCTACCCTCTCCCCAAGGGCGAGGGAAAACTGGATCGATGGGACGGCGTCCTTCCAAAGCACACCAGCGCGGATGCTTCCCCTACGCCAAGACAATTCGAAACCGATAAACATTACTCTTAATCATTATTGGTAAATACCCCCGATCATCTCCTGGTAAACTTTCCCCGACTATTGACAACCGATGTGGATTAAAATTGAACATAATCCATAATAAACGAAAAGGAACTAATCCTATGCTGAAAATCAGTCCAGAAGCCAAAGCTTGGTTGGAAAAGAAAGGACAATCTGCCATAACGTTGGTGCGGCAGGTTGCGAAAGTCAACACCTGTTGTTGTTCCACGATTAATTACATGGATGCGGTTTTGGGCAAACCCCAGAAAGATCCGGCGGAATATCATAAAGAAACAATTGACGGAATCGATGTCTATTTTCAGCAAAAAATAAAATTCCCGGAAGATCGTGATATCACGATCGAATTAAGCAATACCCTCGGTTTGAAATCTCTGAAAGTGACCGGCATGTTTCAAGGCGGAGCGATTACCGCTTAATTTATTTTTCAGCTCCCTTTATTGGCAGTATGGAAACCGATTCAAAACGGCTACCATAAAAGGAAAGTTCTTAAAATAAAAGGAGCTGTCGTGCAAAAATTTCAACCGAAACAAATGCTGCGGGAATGGCTGGGGATTCATGAACCGCTGAATGATGTGGAATTCGTCGCCGGAATGCGACCGATTCAAACAAATGATCTTCCTCCCCTGAGTATTCAAGAAGTTATCGCAGAATCACAAAAAGCTTGGCGAGAAAATCCACTGGCTCATCGAATTATATCGATTACGACACAATATGTGATCGGCAAAGGTGTCACGTTCAAAGCCTGTGATTCCGAAACGCAGTGTTTTCTGCGGACTTTTTGGGATCATCCCTTGAATAAAATGGATTTGCGAATTCACGAATGGAACGATGAATTAAGTCGTAGCGGGAATCTCTTTATACTTATCTCGTCTGATGTGAGTGGTATGAGTTATGTGCGGGCGATTCCTGCTGCTCGGATTCATGAGATTCGGACGCGGGATAACGATTGCGAACAGGTGATCGCTTATAAAGTGATTCAACCCACTCCGGAGTTTCTGTATGACGAAAAATGGATTCAAGCTGCTGATCGATTAAATCCGACGTTAGATCCAGTTATGATTCATTTTGCTGTAAATCGTTCGATTGGATCGATATGGGGGGAACCAGATTTGGCGCCGCTGTTAAAATGGTTGAGTCGCTATGCTAATTGGTTGGAAGATCGGGTCCGCTTGAATCGCTATCGCAACAGTTTTCTGTTTGTGGTGCGCACTCATCTGGTGGGCGAGGCTCAACGGTTGCAACGCCAAAGTCAGCTGAATTCCATACCGCCGGTTCCGGGTTCCATCTTGGTTACTAATGAAAATGAAGAATGGTCGGTACTCTCCCCGAAACTTGAGAGCATGGAAGCAAAAGAAGACGGTTTGGCGTTGAAAAAGATGATTGCAGCCGGAGCTGGAATTCCGCTTCATTTTTTAGCGGAACCGGAATCGGAAAACAAAGCCAGCGCGGAATCGGCGGGAGAATCCACCTGCCGGCATTTTGAACAACGCCAACAACTTTTCCTGAATTTTCTTACGGACCTGTTACAACAGGTACTTTCCAGGGCGGCGTTGGTGAATTCACGCGTTCAACCTGACGATCCCATCTGGGTAAGCGGTGATGATATCAGCGTTCGAGATAACCTCACTTTAAGCCAAGCTGGCTTGAACATTGTGGAAGTTCTTTCAAGGTTAAAAACACAGGGATTTCTTTCAAATGATGAGTTTTTGAGAATTACCTATCGATTTATCGGGGAGGAATTAAAGGATGAAAATAAAATCGACCATTGATTTTTCAAAGATGGCATGTCCCTTGCAACCTAATTCAGTGTTCGGTTTCGAACAACTTAAAAAGATAGGATACAGAAGGAAGCGCACAACCTTCCCCATCTCTTTCTGATCGGAAATGGAGACATTATGAAAAAGAGTTCAATAATTGGTTTCATCACTTTTATCCTGGTCATGATGCTAAGCGTTGCCGTATCGGCCGCACCCACTTGTACGGCGGATGATTATTGCGATTCGATGCTGAAAATATCCGAGCAGAAATCGAAAATTCCGTTTACGGGAGACGCATCTTGGATGAGCGTCAGCAATGCTTTGTTTGATATTCAAGTCGAATATTCGGACGGATTGGAAGTGGCGGTGGATCCCGATCCGCATTTGATTTTTATGTGTTCACTCGACGGTGTCACTTTTGACAGTTGTGAAACGGATCCTTTTGTTCAGGTGGGGGTTTATACCCTTCGAGTTACTGCCGCACAGAATGACAAGCTCTTTTACCTTGAAAGTTACGCGGATACAACGCTAAAAATTACCGATGCCAATGATGTCGACTTGGACGGATTAACGGTGACTTATCATGATTCTCGATCTGACTCGGGTAAACCGGTCGAAGATTCCGCAGCTTATGCTTTCGGGGATAATGTGACGATTTTAGGAAACTTGGGTCTGGATGAAAACGGGAATCCCAGCCCGTTGACAAAAGACGGTTACACTTTCAAAAGCTGGAATGATGCTGAGGATTTGAGTGGAAAATCTTATCCGTTTGGTGAAACAATCCGTATTACCCGTGACTTGGATTTGTATCCGGAATGGGTATCCGAAGACGGTGAAGTGATTGCTGCTGAACCTCAGACACCTGTTCTAAACACAAATAATCCCGAACTCGCTGAAAATCAGGCAAAACAACCTTCAACAAACGACCAATTCCAATTGGGGAATGGCTGGTTTGCAGTTGGCGATGAAACGATTCAAGATAATAATCAATATCAAGAAACCGAGATGGAAGAACCTCAGACCGTGCAACCATCGAATTCGGATAAATTTGCTATCGGCAAGGGTTGGTATCCGGTTGGGGATGTGACTTTTGAGTATCCGGAAGATTTTCAATTACCACAATCGGCGGTGACTGACCCTGAACCAGTGGCTCAAATCGAGACATCGGTTCCGGACGGGACGGTCGATTTGGCTGCTCAACTGAATGAAGAAACGGAAATTGATCCCCAAGTTGCAGAATCCGATGGCGATTTGGATGCAAAAAGCCCCGAACTAAATCTCCTGTCTGCCGAACCGCAAAAAAATACAGCCGATCAATGTTTGGCGGGGGAGTGTCCGGCGCAGAATACAGAAATGGCTTTGCCTCATACAGGATTTTCCACTCGCCATTTGACGGCGATTCGCGAACAACCCGCTGACTTAGCTTATTCCTCTCTTGGTATACAGCTTCAGGTTCCGCTGCTGGATGTAAATGCCGAGGTGGTAAAAGTGCCGGATGAAACAAGTGGCTGGGCGGTTGAATGGCTCGGGAATCGGGCAGGTTTGTTGGAAGGTAGCTCTTTGCCGGGAGAAGGAATCAGTTATATCGCCGCTCATAACCATTTGAATGAAAAAGAAGCTGGACCGTTTCTGTTCATTCAAGATCTGAAAGTGAACGATCGAATTTTTATCCGGAACGCGAACGGTGATCTAATGGAGTTCAGCGTTTTCGCAAACGAGTTGTATGGTCCGGATGATTTTGCTCTCGTTCAACAAAAAGCGCAGGAAAATGAAAAAACATTGGTACTGATCACTTGCGAAAATGAGTCTGCCGATGGCGGATATCTCAATCGGC
>DCTP01000002.1:224-546 GCA_002329625.1 Leptolinea sp. UBA1437 | reverse complement strand
GGGGTTTTTTTCGAGCCGATGTCAACGTCGTAAAAGTCGAAATTCCCAAAATAATCATACCGCCGCAAATCTCACGAATTCCTGGCGCTTCTCCTAATAGCAGGAAAGCAAAAAGGATGCCGTAAACGGATTCTAAACCGGAGATAATTCCCGCCGTCTGTACGCGAACGTTCTTTAACCCCGTAATAAACAGGGCTTGACCGATGCCCGTGCAGACAATTCCTAAAATTAGAAGTCCGGCAATATCCTTTCCAGATAATTTGAAAGGAATCAACCATAGCGACGGTAGCAAGAGAATTGTCGCGATGAATTGTTCATAAAA
>DCTP01000002.1:0-204 GCA_002329625.1 Leptolinea sp. UBA1437 | reverse complement strand
CCCCACAGGATTCCCTGCGTCATCCGGTTGCCGATCTCAAATTCCGGGACCAGGATAGATACGCCCAGCAGCATTCCGAGCGCTTCCAGAACGGCGCCGGCTTTCAGCTTTTCTCGGAAGAAATACGGTTCAAGAAATGTGACAAAAAGCGGAAAAGTGGAAAAAGTGAGTGTCCCAATGGCTACCGTGGATGTGCGAATGGAT
>DCTP01000038.1 GCA_002329625.1 Leptolinea sp. UBA1437 | reverse complement strand
GGCGGTCAGGATCGTTACAATCGAAAAGCTGGCTAAAATGAGGCGCAGCGGTACTTTACTCGGCTGCTCCTCCTTTTTCAGAAAATGTAAAATCTCGGGACGAACTTTAAAGACATAAATTAAAACGGAAGCGGTAATGACACCCTCGACAAGACCGATGGGAAGATGAATGGGTAACATCAACAACAGAAATTCTCTGAACGGCAAAGCCGTAATTCCGGATAACAATGTCTCAACCACGACACAAAACGCACCTGCTTCCAAATTGACTGTTNNGAAATGACCGAAGCAAGAAAGACCTTTCTCGGTGTATATCCTCTTTTTATGATCGGTTGAAATATCAAAGGGTATACCAAAAAGCACGGTATAACACCCATATTAAAAATATTACATCCTAAAGCGATTAAACCACCATCGGCAAAAAATAAAGCCTGAATCAACAGAACTACGGAAAGAGTCAGAAATGCGGGAAAAGGTCCCAAAACAGCTGCTAAAAGAATCCCTCCGCCGATATGCCCGCTTGATCCGGTACCCGGAATAGCAAAGTTGACCATTTGTGCAGCAAAAACAAAAGCTCCCATCACACCCATGAGTGGGGCTGTTTTTTCTTCTGAATCCGATTCCTTAATCTTTTTAACCGAATAAGCGATTGCTCCGGCACTGCCAGCCCACATCATTCCACCGACAGCCGGATTAATCAAAGCATCCGTCATATGCATCGCAATTCCTCCAAATTAAATAAAAATACCATCTGCGGTTTCACAGTGCTTCAAGCCTGTGTTCTTCCTTCATGGCATTTTAAGAAATCTAAAACATGATGATGTCTTCATGACATCATTGGACTTATCTTATCGAATATTCAACGTTTTGTCAATTTATTTTTCATTTTTATAATTCAATACCGTTTGCACAGCTTGATTAATCGCTTCGCCGAGTGTCAAATCATGCATCCCAGCGACGGTAATCTTGCATTTATTGCTGGGAATTAATATTTTTTCGGCTTTGCTTTTTCCGACCGCAACAGCAATCGCGGGCGTGATCTCTCCCAATAAGGAATTCGCCGCGAGAATCCCCATCGGACCGATCAAAATATCCGCATCTTCACACGCGACTAAAATAGGGTTTTCACCGGTTGCAGCAAAATCCGCACCCGCTTTTAACATCGCCAACGTCGCAATACTATTCGTTCCGATTGCGATTATCGGATCCGAAAATGAATTCTTTTTTAATTGCTCGATAATTGTTTTCCCGATACTGCCGCCCTGCCCGTCAATCACCACAATTTTCATCGATCATTTCCTTTCCGTCTATTATTACGGACAATTTGAACAAAAAGCAGGCTTGTCTTCTTGAATACAGGCCTGCTTTTATTCGTTAACTTTTATAAAATTACTTTCTTGACTTTAAGAACTCGTCCGCTGCATTTCCGAACACATGATGCAGGAGTAAGTCCTTTTTGCTCTTGATAAACGGCAAATTGACTTCATCTTCCAAAACCGGCATCAGATAAGAAGCGGGGCGATATTTCTTAACTTCAACATCATCTCCCAAAATCTTTTTTCTGAATTCCTCGTCAATCGGACCCGGTGTTTTTCCGAATTCGCCTCTTAAGATCATTTTGAATTCATTGGAAACAAATGCATACCTCTCTCCGGCGAGAACATTGAATGCGGCTTGAGATCCGACAATCTGGCTGGTGGGCGTAACCAAAGGAACATAACCGACATCCTTTCGAACTTTCGGAAACTCTTCCATAACAGCATCCATCATATCTCCCGTAACACCCATTTCTTTCATTTGGCTCTGCAAATTTGAAATCATACCGCCCGGTATCTGGGTAATAAAGACTTTATCATCATAACCTGGATAATCCAAATCCGCCAAAATTTCTCTGCTTACCGCAATAGCGGTATCCAAATCTTCCGGAGTCTTCATTATGGCTTCAACCATTTTATCGACTTTATCCACTGGAACATCATCAAAGTAAACCGGTTTTCTTCTCGATTTGCCAAAGGAAGGAATGGATCCTTTCAATTCTTCAAAAATGACTCGCAATACATCTTGAGCTTTTGAAATCGCATCTTTATCCAAATCATGTTCAAAACCCATTCGTTCGGCAATAACAGCCATCACTTCAATCGGTGAATGAGAGGGACCACCCGCAAACGGGGAAATACAGGTATCAAATTGATCGAGTCCGTATTTCATTCCCAACGCAAGGTTAACCAGCGCTACACCAGTGGTTGTATGCGTATGCAGAACAATCGGCAGATTAATTTCTTTCCTTAAAGCGGGGAACAATACGACGGCATCCTTCGGATGGAGTAAACCAGCCATGTCTTTAATGGCAATCCGATCAACTCCTTCTTCCAAGAGACGCTTTCCGTAATCAACGAAATACTGAGTGGTATGAATCGGGCTTGTCGTATAACACATCGCCGCTTCGACTTTTCCACCGTATGCTTTGGTCGAAAGAATTGCCATCCAAAGATTACGAACATCATTCATCGCATCAAAAATTCGCATATTCTTACTGCCGCTTTCGATGCTTTGTCGAATGAATGCGGCTAATAAATCATCCGGATAAGGACTATACGCAAATAAGTTTTGGCCGCGAAGAAGAGACTGAATTTTATCCCCTCCACCCATTTCATCACGAAATCGTTCAAGTCGTTCCCACGGGTCATCTTTGGTGAATCGAATTGCCGAATCTAAGGTCGCCCCACCCCAAAGTTCGAACATGTTATATCCCGCATTTTTTATGATGGGAAGGACACGCATAGCTTGTTCGGTTGTCATACGAGTCGCCGCGCAACTTTGATGCCCGTCACGCAACGTTAAATCATTAAAAAGAACTTTTTTTGTCATTATGCTTTTTCTCCGTTGTTTATTTTTTTCTTTTCTATATTTATTGATCTCTTATATTATTTAATTACTATAATTATCATATTATCTTTATGGTAAAAAAAACCAATCCGTATAATTTTATCATATATCCCCTGGAATAGTTGGGCTATTTCCGTTCTTTCTCAAAAGGATATTGATAGATNNATAATATAACTTATGTGTCCGGATCGAAATCACAGAAACAAGCCATTCAAATCACACGGGGGGATAATTTTTAAATCAATAAATATTGTTCGTTAAATCTACTTGACACCTAATTCTTAAAGTCAATATAATAATAATTGTTCGATTCTTTATATTCTTTAAAGAATATATGGAGGAGTCCTTTTATAGGTTTCTGACAAATGAAAATTTATAACTTCCTGCTTCTTTTTTTACGAGTATCATCAATAAGAGAACATAATTCAGACCATGTTAAACACAAATTGGAGGATATGGAATGAAAAAACAATTAGATCTGCAACAATTTCCGGCTGGAAATCTACCCGCACGTATTTTAATGGGTCCGGGACCGAGTATGGTCGATCCGCGAGTATATCAGGCAATGGCTGCCCCTTTAGTCGGCCATTTAGACCCTGAATTTGTCCATTTGATGGATCGAACTCAGGAATTGCTTCGATACACTTTCCGTACGGAAAACAAATTAACAATTCCGGTATCCGGAACCGGGAGTGCCGCAATGGAAGCTTCCATCGCCAACTCGGTTGAACCAGGAACGCCGGTTTTGATTTGCATCAACGGTTATTTCGGTGAGCGGCTCGCCGATATGGCGAAAAGATATGGTGGAGATGTTTCAACAATTCATCGCCCGTGGGGTGAAGTTTTTACCCCTTCCGAAATCGAACAGGCTCTACGGGAGAAGCCGGCAAAAGTCGTTGCAATTGTCCATGCGGAAACTTCAACTGGCGCGGAACAACCGCTGGATGAAATTGCCAAAATCGTCCATAATCACGGAGCGATTCTGATCGTTGACGCAGTCACATCTCTCGGAGGTGTACCGTTGAGTGTGGACGAAATCGGAATCGATATTTGTTACAGCGGAACTCAAAAATGCATCAGCGCTCCTCCCGGATTGGGACCGATAACTTTCAATGAAAGAGCTCTGAATTTAATTCAATCCAGAAAAGCGCCGGTGATCAGCTGGTATCTGGATATGTCACTTGTTCAATCATATTGGGGTCCTAACCGAACCTATCACCACACCGCACCTATTACAATGAATTATGCGTTATATGAGGCACTTCGGATTATCGCTGAAGAGGGAATTGAAAATCGCTGGGCACGCCATCGGGCAAATTCGGAAATGTTTTGGGAAGGTTTAGAGGATTTGAATCTAAAGTGTTTTATTCCGAAAGAACACCGTCTCACATCTCTTTGCACGATTCAGATTCCCGAAGGGGTGGATGATGCCGCGGTTCGAAAATCACTTCTGGAGGATTACAACATCGAAATTTCCGGTGGATTGGGCAGCCTGAAAGGTAAGATCTGGCGGGTTGGCTTAATGGGATATACATCAAGGAAAGAGAATATATTGCTGCTTTTGGCTGCTTTGAAGAAAATACTTTACAAGTAATTTATCTCAATTGAAATTTTAACAAAAAAAGAAGGAGGTGCACCATAGTCTGATTTCGATGCACCTCCTTCTTTTATTCAAATTTTTGTAGAATCGTTCCCGAAGGAGGAAAGATTACAGGAATCCCCAATCCATATCCGCTCCTTCTTCCATCATTTCGGGATCCCATGGGTCAAAGCGTAAATCCACGTAAACATCTGTTTTCAAAGCCTCCGTTGCTGCCATTCGCACTTGTTCGATCATATGTCCTCCGTAAGGACAGAAAGGAGTCGTTAAAATCATTGTAATGACAGCGCGGTTTTCTTCTTTAACGACATCACGGATTAATCCCAAATCAATCACACTGTATCCCAATTCGGGGTCGTGAACATTCCTTAATGATTCTTTCAATAATTCCGCTTCCTTTGGATCCGTTTTTTCCAACTGCCAGGAAGCTTTTCCTTGCATGATTGTTTCTTCACTCATATAGATTCCCCTTTCTTGTGCTTTTTACCTTATCGGTCATTTTCGGGTATCTGTCAGCACCCCCATCTCAATTAATGCCCGTCGAACAGCCTCTTCCCCTTTCGGTTTTATGAATACGGTATTGGCATTCAGTTGTTGTTGAATCCATTGCGAAGTATCCTTTGAATTTAATAAGCTGGCTATCCAATCGGGATTGGTTACGGTTAATACAGTCGCTTGAAACATGGTCGCTTGTGTATCCATTCGATCCCATTGCTCAACGGCATTCAACAAGGCTTCCGGTAAGGCTTTCTCACCGGACCTTTTCAACATAGCAATAAAAGAAGTAACAGATAGTCCGTTTTCTTTAGCATGAAGTAATGATTCGGGGGTAACTCGGAAAATCCATCGATCTGATTGGATTTTTTCCCATTCGCAAAATCTTGCGATATGGTATCGCAATATCCGCGGAACATTCGGATTTACCGAAATTCTCCCATCTATGGTGACTTTTGGCGGTACTTTTTCAAGATTCGCTTTTCGGTAATTGTCTTTTGGGATTTCCTTCCTCAGGGATTCAGCCAGGCATCTTTCACCGATCCTGCTGACCCTAAAAGCGCTGATCGGTATAAAACCATTCGGCTTTTCCGGATTTTCACTTTTAGGGGCATTTGAAGCTATATCCACAATTCCCAACCAATGAAGTGGTCCCGAAAGCAAATATCGGAGGTAGATTCCTTCGACATTTTCCCATTCTTTATATTGGCTTTTCTCGCGATTACGAATCAACCACGCCGTGGAATCATTTTGATTTCGCAAAAAATCAGGCGAATCCTGTTTTACTGCGGAAAGAAAACCCGAAAAACTCCACCATCCGTTACCATGAATCCGATTAAGAAATTGCATCACATTTGTTCGTAATTTACTCGGATTGTGAGCAAATAATTCATCAACAGCCAATTCCTTAATCCAAAGCAATTCATCCATTTCCTCGGTCTGCTGCCAGGCTCGGATGAGTTGAAGCAAAGCACTAAGTCGATCTTTCATTAAAAAAGATTGGCCTGTTTCTGCTATCGGCATAAAAGATTGATCCAATATGCCGGCTACTTGCAGCAAATTAACCGTAAATAGAGTTTTTTCTTCTCCATAAACCGGATAAAACAACGAAAACTCATGCCCGGTACGTAATGAAGCTAAGATCAAACAGCTTAAATCTAAGATGGAATCATTTCCCGCATAAATTTGAACAACCTCCCGCGGAGCAGCCGGACGAATAATCAAATCAGGCGAATTTAATTCTTCAATAGGCAAGCTCTTCAGTTCTTGTCGGAATTTGTCATAAAGCTCATCCGGTAAATAGATATATTCTCTCATTCCTTCCGGGGTATCAAAAAAGTTTTTTTGTATCAGTCCTCGATACCATAGCCACTGCGCCGGATTTTGCGGAGATTTCCATGGTTCTTCACGAATAAATCGCGCTTCACCCATTACTTCTATCTCGCCAAATAACCGAAAAAAAAGTCCCGATTGAATCTTTCCATTATTCATAATTAATTTTTCAATCGCAGGTCTGACGGACTCCGGGAGATCTTTCTTAAAAGAGTTTGAATGGATCGATTGATTAATCTTTCGCGCAAGTATTTCCTCGATTGGTTCGGCTGATTCGGCAGACGCAGATAGATTCCAGCTTGCAGCAATCGCATTTAGAATATAAGGCTCGTGAAGAGATAGACTTTTTTTCAAATCAGGCATTATTCATCGCTATCCTTTTTGTCAATCGACGCCGATTCCCACGTTTGGACCTTGCCGGAAATTACCGCCGTGACCCATTGCGCGGATAAATAATCCTTTTTTCTCTCCCCAATTACAATGACATCTTGCGGATCCGGGATCGGTTGATCAAAATCTTCTTTTACAACCGGAAGAGAAATTACCGATACTTTCCCATTAAGTAACATCCAGACCAGACGATCATAATCGGCATTCACTTTTATACTCGAATTTCCCCCCGAGTCACCGGTTTGAGCGGCATAAATTCGCGGATAAACAGCTCTTCCCTCAAGAATCTCAAGCTGTCCGTTTTGGATCTTTTGCGATAATTGGTTTTGGATGGCAAGATTTTTATTTTCGGGAGCCATTTCGACCCATCGATTCAATATTTCCTCGGATGACGATGACGAATTAAACCGTCTTGGGATAACCGAATCACACAGCGGCAAGACCAAACCCAACAGGATAAGTATAAAAGAAAGGCATATTGACAGCGACCGTTTCGAAAGCCCATCCGTTATCGCAATACGTGTAGAAGCAGGCTGATCCGCCATTTCCCAAATATAAATGAAAGGAAATCGCATCACCGCGACGCACCCGATCGCGAAATAAATGAGTGTCACCCAATCTACCGGTAAAATAAAACGAAAACCTGAGGTCATTGCGAAAGCGGTTCCCAAAGAATAAGTGAGATGTAGCAGAAACGGAACGGCACCAGCCCAAAAAGTCCGTCTGATCGCACTTCCAAATCCGATGCTGATGATAATAATATAAACAAAAAGTGATAACTTATTCTGCTTGAGAACATTTTCCGAACTTTCCCGATACCAGAAAACAGATCGATCATGAAACCATTGTTGAGAATCGGTTACGGGTTCCGTTCTGACCGGAAGAATCAATAATGAAGAAAGTTCGTTATTTATAAAATGAGCAGTAAAAGACTGAAGAATAGGAATTGGATGGTTTAGGATTAATTCGATGACATTATGAGAAATTCCAGTATCCAAATCTTCGCCTGACTGATCTGCGTTCGCAGCATGAGCGTAAAGTGAATAAAGATAATTTGCTTCGGAGTTGTTTTCACCGACTGTCGGATTCGGGTGAATTTGATTCCAAACGTTCCACGGCAAAATAATGATTAATACCGAAACGGCAAATATTCCGAACGATTTAATGGCCTGCAAATTTAAACGCTTTTCAATCGAATAGCTAATCAGGAGAAAAAGCAAAACGATCGGAATAAAGACCGCGGATTGCGTTCTGATTTGGACGGCAATTCCGCATAAACCTCCACAAACCATAGCAAACAGCGGTTGTCGTTTTTCATCTGCCTGGTACCAATGAATCACCGCAACCATCAGCCAACTCACAATCAATGCAGTCGGGAGATCAGACATCATCAGACGGCTGTTCGAAACTTGTACAACAGGGGTCAGTTCAATGCTGTAAACTTCCCGCAGGATGACCCACCAAGCTGCCAGAATCCCGCTCAAAGGAGAATGAAGTAAAGTACCGATCCAATAAACCGCGACAGGGAATAAAGCTAATACGATTATCTGTAAATTTGTTACGAAAAGGTAGTTATTACCCGCAATAGCATGCAAGAGTGCTAAGAACGCGGCATAAAACGGCCGCACCACACCCATTCCATTCCGAAATCCATCACCGATCAGAATACTCTGTGCGAACATATCATAATATTCCGCATCGGAAGAGGGATAATAATTGTAATTCGGGGGTCTTAACCCCGGTAAAAAATAACTTCTGCCTTCAAAAGGTGTCCTGATCCAGATAATTGAAGCGACCAGCCATATGATCAATCCTGTCAATCGGATAAAGTTTTTTTGGCCTTTTTCGGATATCGTCTTTCTTTTCAAGAATCGACTTTGCAAAAAAGTGATCAATCCAATTATCGGGAAAAGAATCAATAAAGGGAAAATCAAATGCCCTTCCAGCATTGAGACTCCCTGTCGATAAAATGTTCCTGAAATGATATGGAGTCCCAATCCGGTTTTTAAAGCAAACACAATCAGAAAAATAATTAGAATTCCGCAAGTTACTGCCCAGACCAGTGTTTTTCGATACCGGTATAGCCTGCTCTTAATATCTTCCTTCGAAGAAAAAAACCATACAAAGAAAATCGATTCGACAGAAAACAAACCGCCCCAAGCTAAAACCGGAATTAACCTTGTAAATAAAGATTTCGAAAAAGCCGTGATTCCGAAAGGAGGCCGAAGAAATATCCATGATAAAACCACGATATATCCTGAGAGTAAACCAACCAAACCGACAATCTTAGATCTTCGGTTATCTTTTACGCTATCTGAGGCATCTTGCTCGGTCAAAGAATTCATGGCGAATCGCAGACAAAGACCGATAAGAAAAAGCAATCCCATAACCAGTCCAATTCTGAGCGGCGATAGACCGAACAGAACCGCACTTTCCGCTTCGGATGCGGTTTGAAATATCATCACGACGGATGCTATTCCTTCAAATGCGTTTACTAGCCAGAACCAGAGCCATTTTTTTGACACATTTATATTATAAAATGGGTGAGGTTCTTCATCAACCTTGAGCAAATGGAAATCATCTCTTCGGTTTATAAAGAAAAATTTGAAAGGCATTTATCAAGTCTTAAGCGGCCGAAATGGATTTTTATCCAATTAAAATGTTTTTCAAAAAAAGAAACCCGTGAAATCTTTTCTCTCGCCCGCCTCCCTGCCCGGC
>DCTP01000088.1 GCA_002329625.1 Leptolinea sp. UBA1437 | reverse complement strand
TAATTGTCAATAATGTTCTATCAAAAAATCATTATTAGTAAATGAAATTTCATGAAAAAATAATATTTCGTAAAAATGAGCCAAACATCTTTCAAATGCCTCTAAACAATCTCTCAAAAAACGGAATAATACTAAAAATAAAATTTCATTTCATGAAAATCATTGACTTATTTAACCATGCATGATATATTCTTCCAAACAAAATTTAATCCAATGAAAGGAATTAATTTATGGAAAAGAAGAGTATTCGTTTGATGCTGTGTTTTTTGATGATGGTTTCGATTTTTGTCGGAATCGGAAGCGTAAAGTCAGCTTTTGCGGAAGATACGGTAACGCTTGAGTTTTCTCAATGGTGGGAACCAGAACTTCCTCAAGGTGCATTTAGAAGTCTCATGGACAAGTTTGAGGAACAGAATCCGGGAATTAAAGTGGAGTTATTAAGTGGTCCCTATTCTTCAACCAAAGAGCAGATCGTTGCCGGAGCGGCTACCGGCACCATGTCTGATGTTGTCGGTTTAGACGGTGCTTGGGTAAATGACTTTGTGAAGCAAGGAGCTATTACCGATTTGTCCAAATTAATGACCGATGCGGGATATGACAGCAGTGCTTTGGCTGCCCAAATTCAAATAAACGGGGCAACCTATATGATTCCTGTTGTCAATTTTGTGTATCCGCTTTTTGTCAATGATGACATATTAAAATCAGCGGGGGTAGAATCAGCTCCTTCAACAAGAAGTGAGTTTGCAGCCGCGGCAAAAGCTATGACCAATCCCGAAGCAAATGTCTATGGATGGGTTCTTCCGTTGTCTCTTGAGGTTCCGAACGGTATTCAGAATGATGTGATGTCCTGGGTTTGGGCATCCGGAAAAAGTATGTTGAAAGACGGGAAACCGGATGTTACAAACAGCGATGTAAAGAGTGCTGTTGAATTCATTAAAAGCTTATACGATGCGGGCGTCATTGCTCCGGGAGCTTTTACAATGAAGGAACAAGACAAAGTGGAAGAATTTACAAATGGTCGGGTCGGGATGATGATCGATTCATTAGCCCATATCAATATCATTCGGGAGAGAAATCCCGAACTGAAATTCAGTCTTGCCGCAGTGCCTGCTGAGGATGGGTATGAAGGTAAAAGAGGATTGCCTTATGCTTCCTGGGGAATCGGAATTGCCGAGAACAGTCAGCATAAAGCCGAAGCTTGGAAACTGGTGGAATTTCTGATGAGCGAAGAAGTCAATTCGGAGTTATCGACTATCGCAAATGCTTTCCCTGGCAACGTAAATTCTGTACCTGATTTTGTTAAAACCGATGAAATTTTCGGAAGTGCTTTTGAAATTTACCAAAAAGGATATCCGGCTAACGAATTTGTCGGGTTGCCTGTTGCGGAAGATTTAATGAGAGCCTTTGACGAACAATTCCAAATGATGCTGGAGGGGGATCAAACGGTCGACGAAATGCTTCAAAAAGTTCAGGAAGCTTGGTTAAAAGCGTTTTAAATTAATTTAGAAATACTGACCACGTGAATTCACCTTAAAATTCATGTGGTCAGTAATCATTACTAGAAAATTAGGGAAGGGACAACCGGAATCTGAAAAAATGAATGCCTTTAAAAAGAAAGCCGCGCCTTATCTTTATCTGTCTCCGACAATCATTCTGATGATTGTTTTAATGTTGATTCCCATCGTGATGGTTATCAGTTATTCCGTGATGAATAACGTCATCATGAACAAAAATCCGATATATATCGGATTGGGAAATTACAAGACGATATTAACGGATGAAGTTTTTCATACAACAATTTACAACACCCTTTTTTTTACCATCGGAAGTGTTGTAATGCATATGGTAATTGGATTATTGTTCGCGATGCTTTTAAACAGCAGGCTTTTTTCAACCGCTACCAAGTCGTTTTTCAGAGTGATTTACATTCTCCCATGGGTTTTTACCGCAGCCATTATTGCGATATTATGGCGGCTTTTGTTAAATCCGAACGGAATCGTCAATTATTTTCTTGAACAAGCAGGGATAATCCATACGAAAGTTGAATGGTTAGGATCCAGAGACACTGCGTTATATGCATTGACCTTTATTAACATTTGGTCCGGCTATCCTTTCTATATGGTCAGTCTTCTTGCCGGATTACAAGGAATTTCTCAAGATTTATATGAGGCGGCGGAAGTAGATGGAGCCAATGCATACCATCAGTTTATATCCATAACAATTCCTCAATTAAAGCCGATTATCCTCAGTATGGCGATGTTGGATTGTATTTGGACGATGCAGCAATTCCCGTTAGTATGGATGACGACCGGTGGCGGCCCGATTCATGCCACCGAAATGTTAAGCACATATACCTATAAACTGGCATTCAGTAAATATGAATTTTCTTTGGCGTCGGCAAGTGCTGTAATTATTTTGATTTTCTCTATGGTTCTTGCATCCGTTTATGTCCGAAGACAGAAAGCGAGCGTTTAACATGCTGTCCAGAAAAGCCAGACATAATTTTGCCAAGACGATTGCATTTGTTCTTTTAATTCTCGGTGCGATTTATGCGGGCGCACCGATAATTTGGATGCTATTATGTTCTTTTAAACCCAATACAGAAATCTTTGCCTATCCGCCGACTTTTATCTCGAAAACTTTTTCTCTCACCGCTTACACCAAAATTCTTACCGATTCGGTGAAGGTTCGATTCTTTTTAAACAGTTATTTTGTTTCGACTGCCGTGACATTACTAACTTTGGTTGTCTCGATTTTCGCTGCCTATAGTTTCAGCCGGTTCGAATTCAAAATGAAAAAGACTTTAAACATGATTATCATCAGTGTTCAGGCTGTCCCTCCGATCACGCTCTTGATCCCTTATTTTGGTCTAATCGTTACTTTAAAACTCTATAACACATATTGGGCTTTGATTCTGACCTATATGGTGTTTACGCTTCCTTATGCAATTTTGATGATGACCGGATATTTCAATACGTTGCCGAGAGAACTGGATGAGGCTGTCATGATCGATGGCGGAAGTCGTTCGGTAGCGTTGTGGAGAGTACTTTTCCCGATTTCCATTCCGGGGATCATTTCGGTCGGAATGTATACTTTTATGCAAGCTTGGAATGAATATTTGTTCGCATTAACACTGACAAAAACAGTCAATATGCGAACTGTGCCGATCGGAATTCAACAATTGATGGGCCAGCATTCTTATGAGTGGAACGAGATGATGGCTATGAGTATTTTAGGCTGTATGCCGGTTTTGATTTTATTCCTGTTCTTCCAAAGATATTTTATCGGCGGAATGACGGCCGGATCGGTAAAAAGTTGAAATAGATAAAAGATATAAAATAAAAATACTAATAAATATTAAAATAATAGAGGATAATATAATATGTTACTGAATATGGCTGACTTACTGGCGGTTGCGAATAAAAATTATTTTGCCGTTCCTGCTTTCAATATAAGTGATTATTCGATGCTAAACGGAATATTTGAAGCTTCGGAAGAAAAAAATGCACCTTTAATTATTGCGATTCATCCCGATGAATTGAAATTCATCGGTGTGGAAATGGTTAAAGCGATTATTGAAAAAGCATATAAAACAAAACTGCCGGTATGTATCCATTTGGATCATGGAGCTGATTTTAACCAGGTTATTATTGCCATTCAAAACGGCTTTACTTCTGTGATGATCGACGGATCCGCTCTTCCTTTTGAAGAGAACATAGCGATTTGCAAAAAAGTAGTCGAAGCAGCGCATGCCGTAAATGTTTCGGTAGAAGGGGAATTGGGAACAATCGGATCAACGGATGCTCAAGCCGAACAGGGTATGAATAAAATTATTTATACCAATCCCGCAGATGCAGTTAAATTTGTTCGGGAAACCGGAATCGATTCACTTGCGATCGCAATCGGAACATCTCACGGCCTTTATCCAAAAGGAATGAAGCCTGAATTAAAGTTGGATTTGCTGAAAGAGATTAAATCGATTATTTCGATCCCATTGGTTTTACATGGTGGTTCAAACAATCGCGACGATGAAATTCGGGAAGCGGTCAATCTGGGAATTAATAAAATCAATATTTCCAGCGACATCAAAGCGGCATATTTTATGAAAATGCGTGAAGTTTTGAATGATCTCAGCTTACGGGAACCCAATGTGATTCAACCTTCCTGTATTGCTGCGATGAAAGAGGTAGCCTATCAAAAGATCGATCTCTTTCTTGCCACTGGGAAAGCATCCTTATATTAATTCCTGATTTCATAGTGAATATGACAAAAGATATTGTACTTGGTTTGGGAAATAATATTGATTATGAAATCGAATGGGATTCGGCTATTTTTGAAAATCTGGTTCATAAATTTGAAATCGAATATTCGGAAATCCATCCGGTTGGAGAGGTTCAAACTCAAAGAGATTTAATTATTTCAATCTTGAGTTATATGAAAGAAGGAAAAGGGGGGGAGTGCTTTGTCCGATCTTCGCAAATAATCGAAGATTTTTCAAAAGCGTTTCAGAAAAAGATTACCTTAGGGGGGACATCGGTGAGGGCTGCAATTGCAATGAGTAAAATCGGATACAGTTCAGCCCTCCATTTAGTCACCATGAATCATGATGTCCGGCGGTTGTTACCACCGGATTGCGAATATATCTGCAGCGCTCCGGAAGAAAATTCTTACCCGCATCTGATTATTCAATTTACTCAAAACCATACCATCCGGGTTCAAGATAAGATCATTCGACCGAAACAGGCCAACCGTATTATTTATGATAACGATCTCGATAATATTTTGATGCGCTTAGACCCGCGCTTGAGTCAGTTGTTACTGAATCCGAAAGTTTTCCTGATATCCGGATTTAATGCCATGCAAGATCAAAGTTTATTGGAAGATCGGTTGGAAAAATTATTAATCAGCATGGAAAATTTGCCGAAAGATGCGTTGGTTTTTTATGAAGATGCCTGTTTTTACAATAAGGACTTCAGCCGAATTGTCAGAGATAAATTGTTGGGACACATTCAAATATTCAGTTTAAACGAAGATGAATTCGAGGGTTATATCGGTCGAAAAATAAATTTGTTGGATCCCCTTGAGGTTTTACAATCTTTGGAAATCTTACATGAACTTATTCCTGTTCCAAAAATCGTTTTGCATACCCAATATTGGGCGTTAGCTTACGGAAAGAATGCCGATTCTCTCAAAAAAGCTTTAAAGGGGGGAATAACTATGGGAGGTACTCGCTATCGATTCGGCGATGACTTTACTCGTCAGAACTATTTCGAAATGGAAAAAAGCGCTCCTCAAAAAGAAGGAGCTCAATTTTCAGATCGGTTGAATGCAATGAAACAAGGTGAAATCTGTTGTTTGCCATGTGTAGAAGTTAATGATAAAAATGTAACTACAATCGGACTCGGAGATGCCTTTGTCGGCGGATTTCTACCTGCCCTGGTTCATTAATTCTTTTCAGGGGGATCAATGGAAATAAACCAGACTAAAACTGTTATCGAAACAATTAATGAGAATTATGACCAAATCTTTTCCGCAGAAAGGAAGGTGGCGGATTTTATTTTGAGTTTTCCCGAGTTAGCTGTCAATGCAAATGTCTCAGAATTAGCAAATTACAGCAATGTCAGCGATGCGACCGTCATTCGATTCTGCAAGCATATCGGATATCAGGGCTATTATCAGTTACGAATTATTCTCTCAAGAGACTTGGGACGAAAACAAGTTTACGAGAGTGAAGACCTGAGCGGAGAAGATCAATCCGTTAACGGTCTGTTCAAAATGTTTGCCTCTAATTTTCTGAAAATCGGACAAAACCTTGATGACGAGACGATTTTAGCCTGTGCGAGTGTTATCAGAAATTGCAATCAGGCGCATGTGATTGCAGTTGGAAATACAAGCCCACTGGCTCTTTATATGGGATTTCGATTGGGGAGATTGGGGATAAGAAGCTCGTATGGAATGATTCCTGAATATTTTATGAATCATATTAATCTTGCCGAAAAGAACGATATCGTCATTGCAATTTCTCAATCAGGCTGTTCAAAACTGGTTGTTCAAGGGATGGAACTCGCGAAAGAAAAGGGATTGGTTACTATAGCCATTACCGCTCATAAATATTCTCCCGTAAGCAGATTGGCGGATTATTTGCTCTTATCTACCGTCGGTGAAAAATCTTTTTATTATTACAAATCATATTCTCATTTATATGAAGCCGGAGTAGTCGAAGCATTATTATATTATGTAACAAATGAAGATAAAATTAATGATAAAGGGGCTGATAAGCCGGAAATAATCCTTTCGGAATCAAAGCTTTAAAATATTTTTTTAGAAATTTATTCGTAAAGATTGAGAACTCTTAATAAAGTGCATTTCAAAAATAGCAATAATCATTTTTGGTTTGCGGATATATTAAGGTTGTGGTATATTGTGTATTCGGATTTTCAGTCGGAATCTATCAGAATTCAGCCGACAATAAGGAAGGAGTAATTATCAGTACACAAGATTTTCGTGTTAACGAGACGATCAGAGTCCCAGAAGTGCGTGTTATTGACGATAAGGGAAATAATGTCGGGGTAATCCCGATCAAGGCAGCGTTACAGCTGGCAAGAGATGCGGATTTGGATTTGGTGGAAGTATCACCCAACGCCGATCCACCGGTTTGTCGTGTAATGGATTTCGGAAAATTTCTCTATGAACGGACTAAAAAAGAAAAAGAAGCGCGAAAGACCCAAACGAAGATAGAAGTGAAAGAGATTCGTTTGCGGCCTAAAACAAATGAGCATCATCGTTCCTTTAAGACCAGAGATGCAAGACGTTGGTTGGAGGACGGAATGAAGGTGCGCGTGACTGTAAGGTTTCGTGGACGCGAAATTACTTATCCTGAATTGGCTTTAGAAGATTTGAAGGAAATTGCCGAGGAATTAAGTGATATTGCTGCTATCGAGCAACTGCCTGCGATGGAAGGAAGAGTAATGAGTATGGTGCTCGCTCCAAATATCAAAAAGGTTGTTCGAAAAAAGGCGGAAAGCACTTCCGCTGCCGTTAATACCGCAAAGAATTCGAAGATTTCAAAAAAATCTTCTTTACCGAAAGAGATGCCGGAAGAGGAAATCGATTCGGATGATATTGAGGCGGATGAAGAAGAGGACGATGAAATTGTTTCCGACACAGATTTGGAATAATCTGTGCCTAAAACAGAAAATAAGAGTATAATAAGCCCGCTAAGTAAATGAAAGCCGTTATTGGCTCATTTGATTTTATATGAAGGAGTCGGCCGTGCCACGGAAGCAGACAACAGGAAAATTAAAGCTGAAAACCCATAAAGCGACATCAAAAAGATTTCGCATGACGGGTGGTGGTGTTTTGGTTCGTACAAAGGGCGGAAAAAGCCATTTCCGCCGCCGAACTTCCAAACGGACAAAAGCACTATTGGATGAGATGATCCCCGTTCAAGGGAAGGGTATTATTGACCGGGTTAAGCATCTCGCTCCTTATATGGAGAAATAATTGTTTTTTTAATTAGTGCGGCTGTCGGGTGTACACAACGGATCTGAGAAGATCGACGCCCGGGGGATCGCAAAGGAGTAATTTACAAGAATGGCAAGAATAAAGAGTGGTCCATATGGACATCAGCGCCACAAACGGTTATTGAAACGAGCTGAAGGGTATTACGCAACGCGAAGAAAGCTCTACCGACGTGCAAATGAGACTCTCCTAAAAGGGATGTGGTATGCATATCGTGATCGTCGAGTACGGAAACGGGAATTGCGTAAACTTTGGATTGCAAGAATTAATGCGGCTGCCCGAATAAACGGAACGACTTATAGCCGATTGATTGCTGGATTGAAAAAAGCGGATATCAACCTGAATCGTAAGATGTTGGCGGATATTGCGGTTCGTGATCCGCAGACATTCAGCAAAATCGTCGAGCAGGCGAAAGTCAATTAAAATCAATACATCAAAGAATTCTCTCGATATAAAATAAGACAGCTGCTAAATCGGCAGCTGTCTTATTTTATAATTCTTCCGTCAGCGGCAGATCATTCCAATCCGGCTCATATTCCGAATCCGATTGATCCGGGAAACCCCTTTGGCAATAAGTTTGAAATTGACAATAATTACACGTCTTTTCGATGAATGTCTTCGGATAGTTTTCCGCTTTATCGCTGTTTAATTTTGCGGCAAGCTCATTCAAGAACTGCCGGTCCGCCGCCAACTGTTTTGCTGAGTACCCGATATGGATGGGGGAATTCGGAAAATTAACAAACCAATAAATCATTTCGATTTGCTCGGGCTTCATATGGTCCGTCCCGTCATACGAATAAAGCTGTCGATTTTGATACAGTAGATATCGATAAAGACGAGTCTGCGGACTTTCTTCCAACCATAAAACCTTCGCTGCTTTTTGTGATGTTTTCCAATCAAAAATCAGTATTTTATTTTGCAATGTCGCGATAACGTCAAATTTACCGATCCAGAGGATATCTTCATCGAGGTTTGTCAACTCCCTCTCCGAATAAAGAACTGCGTCTTGTGGTAACGGGTAATTCCTCAGGAAATTATCGATCCATTTTGCAATCGTCTTGTTTTCCGTTTCAAACGCTGATTCTTCCGGGTTCAGCCCCTGAATGATCCGATGTACAAATAAATGAAAGGCTTCCCCCAAGGCTGCTTCTTCCTCGAGCTTTTTAAAAAGAGGCGAGGGTGGCGCCGGCCAGCTGAGTTTCAGTATATGGCTCAAATAATATTTTTGCGGACAGGTTTGAAAGTCTCGAATTTGTGATTGGCTGATTAATTTCATTTCTTTTTTCCCTCCGAACATTCCCGCAAAAATTTTATTGCCAAAGCTTCCTGTCCCTGTTCGGAATGTCCCGAATTCCATGAAATATGCAACCCTTTTTTTGCACGTGTAATACCGACATATAACAAGCGAAGGCGTTCGGATACGACGGAATTATAGGATTGAACACTGCCTTTTCCTTCCCGATAAATTTCGGAGGGTTCGGCATTAAATAGTATACGAAGCTGCTCCAATGCTTCCGCTTGAATATCCAGTTGATCGCGGATATAAAAAAACTGAGACCGGATGTATTCACGATAGCCTCTCGGCGTATAACCGCTTCCCGCAGGAAATTCATAATTATTACAACTGGTCAAATAAACCTGATCCCATTCAAGCCCTTTTGCTTTATGAAAGGTGGTAACAACTATTTTCCCTTGATAAAGATTGGGGTCAAACTGAATGTCGGGCTTACTCAATTCCGGATAGAGATCAGCGTTGGCGGCTGCTTTGTTGATATTCTCAGCCACCGCATTTAATTGCATGGACGGATCTGCCTGAGTCATTTGGAGTGCGATTCGGGATAATTGACTTGCGATACCGAGCGAATCGGAATCGGAATACAGATCTTGTGCGATTAATAAAATCAATTGATCGATGCGCAGAGTCCTTGCTTCCAGCCATTTTGTTAACAGATGACGGAATGAGAAAAGGGAATGAATGACAATTTCAGGGAGTTCCCAGGATAAGATTAATTCTTCAAATTGTCGATTCGAATTCGGATAAAAGAAGTTTTCAAGATTTTCGATTGATTTTATCTTAGCTGTTGCAATTTGGCTGTGATCAAGGCTCAAATAAAAATCGCCTTCCGCCGCGTGGTGATAAAGAGATGAAAACAATTTTCTGCAGCGTTCGTTATTGGTAGGAATGGACAGCCAAAATAAAACTTTTGCTATTTGATCGGCGGTATATCGAGTGCTCCGGGTACTCTTGAGAATCTCAATCACTTCAACCGGATATTTTTTTAGTTCATCGACAAATTTAGTGCCGAAATTGTTATTGGGGACCAGAATTGCAACCATCTCTTGAGGGTAATTTCTGGTATGGATTGCCGCCGCTTCACTGACCATACGAACTTCTTCAATCGGAGAATGTTTTTCCCCATCAATGACCACTCGTTTGGGCTCATCCTTCGGATTTTGCTGTGGATCATTTTTGGGAGTAGTCTTGATGTAAGGTTTGACCAGTGCATCTCGGCAATATTTTGTGGGATGTTCTTCCTGAACCCAACGGATAAGTTGATTCGCGAGTTTTAGAATGCTGATGGTGGATCGGCCGGAATGTGCCAAATCAACCGTCCGATCGGCTTCTTTCAAAAACTCTTTCAGGAATTTCGGATCTGCTGTAGTAAATGTCTCATTGATCGCTTGATTGGGATCACCGACGCGAACCCAATTTCCGTTTCGCTTTGTGAGAAGACGCAGCACTTTTTCCTGGATCAAAGAACTGTCTTGGGCTTCATCCTCTAAAATGAAAGGCCACCGATCCTGTAAAATATTCAAATAAACGGGATCATTTTCCAATATTTGTGCGGCGTAAAACATTAAGTCGGCAAAATCAAGCGCCGGGTAGGATCTCAGCATGGTTTGATATCGTGAATAAATCGAAGAAACCATCCGGAGCAACGAAAAATCTTCTTCGGGGAAACTCTTTAATCGGCCGGCGATCATTTCCGGAGAGAGTTGGTAATCTTTTGCCTGAGAGATGACACTTCCAGCGACGGTAGTGATGTCATCTAACCACTTACCCGACAAAATACCTTTCTGTTTTTCTTCTTTTATGTCTTTTTTTATATATCGATTAAAAGTAGCCATATTGTCATCAGTTGCCCATTGTTCAACCGCCCGTCGTAAAAGCATGTTTGCTGCGGTTTCATCCAAGATATTAAAATCGGGATCCAAGCCGTAGCCCTCTGCTCTTCCTCGGACAATATCGGTAGCCATGCCGTGCAACGTTCTAACACGATAACCGATTCCGGGAACCAATCCTTTTTCGGAGAGAAATTTGGCTATTCGAGCGGAAAAATTTGAAACAGCAGAATTTGAAAAAGTGACAATCAGAACTTCCCGCTCCGTTCCGTTAAACGGATTCGATGTTTTGTTCATCATCATTTGTTCAACCAATTTCGCTGCCAAAGCAGATAGAGTATGAGTTTTACCGCTTCCCGGTACGGCGGAAATCCCCATTGTACCGCCGGTATATTTAAGAATCTCAGCTTGAGTGGATCTCGGAATAAAGGTCATTCCATATTCTCTTCCCAATGCCTGATATCCTCTTCCGGATAAAAATCAGAAATTTGTGTTTTTGATTCGTTCGGAATATCGTCTATCCCCGGATAAAAACCGGTATCGGTCGAGAGGGGAACATCTTCCTGGATCATCGCCGCCGGCCATACAGAACTGTCACGATTAAAACGATAGGACAATTCCGAAAAAACATAAAGCAATTTGGATTTTTGATCTTGTCCGGACTCGTTTAATTCACTTGTGTAAACCCGAACCTGTTTACGACAACGACTGAGGAGTGATAAGACCAAACGATGCATATTTTCATCATTTTTTTCATAAACGGAGGTAGCATCCCATAGGTCTCCCATTTTCCAATCTTGTGAGAGGATATAATCGTTTGTGATTTGTCCATATATTCTTTCCCACCATCGAGGAGATCCGGCATTTAACCAAATTTGATAAGAAACAGGTCGGTTCATCAGGGCATACGAAGAGGATAATGAAATTAATACCGAATCTTTGGGTTGTGAATACCATTCTTCATAATAACGGGCGGAAATCATTCCCTCCCAGACCAGTTTTAAATAGTCTGACCAATTAATCAGAGGATTTTCAAGTTTCTCAATCACCAGCCGATATTTCTTCATCGATTCGATAACTTTCTGAATTCCGAGGCTGATCATTGCAACCTCGCCGCTTCTCGCCGCAAATCCTTCACTGACAAGAATTTCATGAAAGAACGGGGTTAAAGTTAAATCAGGTGCTTCGCTTGCGGAAAAATTTTCTCGGATCCAATTTCGGAGGGTCTCATAACAGGTACAATGTTTTTGACCGATGCGATTTTGGGGCGATTCGGAAAATTCCGAATAAGGTTTCATAGTGTAATATTGAAACTTTCCTCCGGTCTGGACTTGAAAACCATGCGAAACCAAAATCTGTGCCCGAATTGGATCCAAAGACGGAATGAAGATTTGCAACATTTCACAAATTTCCAACATACGGGGCAGTATCCCCCATTCGGGGTGGAGCAGTGCGATTAATACCAGATAGCCTTTCGTTTCTTTTTCTTGAATTAATGGGCGGGAAGGTCGATGAATATAACAGGATATATTCTGAATTCGCAACTCACGCTCCAATGCGGTATATAAAACGTCCGAAAGCAAAGGGGCGATTATCGCGATTTCGGAAGGTTCAACATTTTGACGGTTGATTAATTCGGCGACATCCTGTGCCGCCTGATGAATCATTACCGGATAAGGATGAAACGATTGAAAGATATAAGCTGTTTTCGGGTTTGCGGAAAGCGTTTCGGTCGGTATCCACGGGTTTTCTATCGCATGGATCATGGCTCGGATAGCCGGTTCGCAAATAAAAGAGTCAGTAAACGTCCGTTTTACCGGACATTTTTCGGAAAGGCGGAAAGCGGAATTGGTATCACTCCCCATAAAATTACGAAATCCACCCAAATGATCCATGACCATAAGGACCGATTCACAAGATTCGCCAAGAATTTCCGCGAATCGATGAGCTGCTGGGATATCTTCTTCAATGTTGTCATAAATGAGATGATGATAATTTGTTTTCAGCCATTTCTGGAATCGGTCGGACGGAAGGAGAAAATTCTGAAAGATTTCAACTTGAATCGAATAATCCAATAGATTATTTTCGAAGCATACTTTTCGAAAAAGGTTTCCGCATTCCTGTACCTGGTAAAAAACGTTTACCATGGCAGAATCTCCGCTCCAGCTTGATCGCATTCTTTGCGCATAGCTATCGAAAGAAAATTCTGCTGCCGCACATTTATGTAGAGCGATTTGAATTTGATTATAAATTCGACTCAAAGGCATTCGGAGCGCGCTGAAATAGCCGGCTTCGATTTTCGGTTTAATCAACTCTGCCATAAGAATCTGAGAGGTCTCGATGGTCAGGAAAATCGGACTTTTTTCCGGAGAAGCAAATCCCGCTTCTTCCGCCACAACCGGCCAAAATAATTTAATGGCTTTTTGAATCAATCCGTTGTAAGTATTGATTGTTGCTCGTTTTCCCTCGATTGAGTAAGTCTCGTAGTATTTTTGGGAAGATGTTTTGGAGGGCAGTAAAACCAGCACTTCAGAACCGCTGACCGGCGAATTTAAAATCTTACGCAGCCTTTCTATGGCTGCGGTTGTTTTTCCGCACCCCGCTTTTCCGTCCAAGAAAATATGCTCGGAAAGCGGCAATGCGATTAATTCATTTTGTGCTTCGGATAACTGAATCGATGCCACCATGATCAAATTGAGTATACCTTGAAATTTCTCGAATTCGCGAGGGAACATTAATGAATAAAAAACGTATAAAAAAGAAAGAAAATGTTTCTCTATAATAACGTATCTTTGTCAGGTAGAATTAGAAGGAAGAAAGAAACTCGTGGGAAATTCGGAAGAAGAGGGAAAAATGAACAAAAAGCACAGGATCTATGTCTCTTTGTTATTATTCATCACAGTACTGATATTTTCAGAATGTTTAAGCGTCGGTGCTTTTTATCAGGAAGCTGCTGAACCGCCTTACAGCGGAGTAAATGATTCGGACTGGACAGCTTTACAAGCTATTTATAACAAAATGACGCCTTATGGGCAAGCAAATTCCGGTTGGGCGACCGGAGGAAATCCCTGTGATCCGGCTTGGCCCGGAATTACCTGTGAGAACGGTGCGGTAGTTAAACTCGATTTCGAAGGCCAAGATTTCTTTTGTTCCATCCCGGAAGAAATTACTCAACTTTCGAATTTAAAGGAAATTCGGATGGTGAATATGGGACTTCGCGGCATTATTCCCGAAAATCTGTTTGGCATGCAAAATCTTCAAACAGTTAACTTTTCGCATAACTTATTGACGGGACCTTTGCCGCAAGGTTCGAGTCAAACACTTCAGACATTAATTATCGAAGATAATAAATGGACCGATCAAAAACGGCAAGAATTATCGGCACGTCCGGACTTATCCCTCTGTGAAAGCGTAGTTCAGTATCCGCCGGAAAAAAACATCAATATGGATCCCGGATTAGACGGAATGATTCCTTCTTCCCTAGGTTATTTTCCTCAATTGACAAAACTGGATTTGTCGGGAAATATGCTCGAAGGGGAAATCCCGAATGATTTAATCAACCTGAATTCCTTAAGTTCGATTGATCTGAGTGATAATAATCCCGGTAATCCGTTAACAATTTCCGACCAGGCTTTAGCCGATAAATTGAATGCACTTCCAGAAAAAAATTTAGATGGAGTCTCTTTTGCAATTTCAACAGCTGTTGACGAAGAACAAACTCAAATCGCTCAGCAACAAACAGAGCAGGCTAATAATGATGCCATCGCTCAGCAACAAAC
>DCTP01000091.1:3956-4200 GCA_002329625.1 Leptolinea sp. UBA1437 | reverse complement strand
AGGTTTGGAACCTGCCCCTACGGTTCGATCAAAAAACTGCTTGCTCGATTGGTTATCTGTCGCGGACGCAGCCTCCTTTTGTTATTGACCGCCGAAAAAAATAAATCTATGTTAAAATTTTCAATTGAAACAGTGGTTTTGTTTTGTTTCGCCATACCAAGAATATGATTCATAGAAGGAGAAACAACATGAAAAAGTATATATGCCCTGGATGTCAGTATATTTATGACCCCGCAGTGGGTGA
>DCTP01000091.1:0-3899 GCA_002329625.1 Leptolinea sp. UBA1437 | reverse complement strand
TACGAAGAGTAATCCGATGTCATTGATTCCATTTGAAGTTTACCAATGTGAAACCTGCGGAAATCAGGTGATTAAAAGCATTGAAGGCGGTGGCGAACTGGTTTGCTGCGGAAAACCGATGAAAAAACTCGAGGTAAATTCGACCGATGGCGCCGTGGAAAAGCATGTTCCGGTCTATGAATATTTGGGTAGTCGGGAAATGTTGGTGCGGGTAGGAAGCCTCGACCATCCGATGACTGAAGAGCATTATATCGGATGGATCGCTGTGGTATATCAAAATTCCGTTATCTGGGGGAAGCTCAAACCGGGAATGGCTCCGCAAATTATTGCAAATGTAGAATCGGGTTACAATGGCGAAATTTATGCCTGGTGCAACCTGCATGGTTTATGGATGGCTCATTTTTAGCCAACATATCTTAAAGAAAGGACCATTATGGAATTAAAGGGATCACAAACAGAAAAGAACCTTGAAACAGCGTTTGCGGGTGAGTCGATGGCGACGAATAAATATTCTTATTACGCTTCGCAAGCCAAAAAAGACGGATTCGAACAGATCGGCGGCATTTTTTCTGAAACATCCGGGAACGAACGCGAACACGCCAAATTGTGGTTCAAATATCTGCACGGAGGAGAAATTCCTGGCACTCCGGCGAATTTGTTGGATGCGGCCGCCGGTGAGCATTATGAATGGACGGAAATGTACAAAGGCTTCGCCGAAACTGCCCGACAGGAAGGGTTCTCGGAAATCGCTGCTCGTTTTGAACTGGTGGCAAAGGTCGAAAAGGGCCATGAAGAACGATATCGAAAGCTGGCAGCAAATATCGATAATAAGAAAGTTTTTGAGAAAGATGAAGAAGTGGTTTGGATTTGCCGGAATTGCGGTTATTTGCATTATGGAAAGAAGGCTCCGGAAAAATGCCCTACCTGCGGACATCCACAATCTTTCTTTGAAGTTCACTGCGAGAATTATTAATTTTCGCCGATTCTTTGAAATGGAAATCAAAAAAACTGCCGGAAGGCAGTTTTTTTGGTATATTTGAAATATGAGTGATCCTCACGGAATGAAAAGAGGTTGGTAATGAAAGCCTGTTGCTTTTATGAATCACCAGTCGGAATGTTAGGGATCGCGGAGAATGGGATCGCTATTACCGACCTGTTTTTCGGAAATACAATGCCAAACCCTATGTGGCAGCTTTTGAATACACCTTTGTTGGCGCAAGCCATCAATCAGCTTGAGGCTTATTTTTCTGGTGAACGAACAGCTTTTGACCTTCCACTGGGTGCGGAGGGAACAGAATTTCAACGTTCGGTCTGGGAAGCGCTGCTGAGGATCCCTTACGGGGAGACCCGTTCTTACGGCCAGATTGCCGAAGCGATCGGAAAACTGAAAGCCGGCAGAGCGGTGGGGATGGCGAATCATCGAAACCCGATCGCGATCATTATTCCCTGTCATCGCGTGATCGGTTCCGACGGATCTTTGGTGGGATATGGTGGGGGAATCAACGTAAAAACGTTTTTATTGCAATTGGAACGGGGAGTCATTGAAAGAGATAAAAGCATTTTGGGGTAAAGAAAGGGATAGTCTCACGGATTTCTTAATCGCTTTTTTTACCGGAAATAGTTTGGGAGAATCAATCGACTGAAATCTTTCAAAAATTGATATCGATCAGGAGATCGATCAGGAGGTTTCCTATGCAACATGAAGTTACGGTCATTCAGGATTTGTTAGATTCGAACGGTCATTTACGAGAACCGGGATGGGCGAAGAAACCGGTTTTTAATTATCGGCGAAAAGACATCAAGGCAAGTCGCTTTCGAATTAAGGAGTGGGATTATTACCTGATCTTAAACGATCATCATGCGATTGCACTAACATTGGCTGATAACAGCTATATGGGGATGATTTCGGCTTCGGTACTTGATTTTGATTCCAAAACGGAGCATACCGATTCGATTATGACCGCTTTTCCAATGGGGAAATTTAAGATGCCGGAGACGGCTGATGAAAGTCACTGCCATTTTGAAAATAAGCGGGCAAAAGTGGATTTTCTGGCTGCTAACGGGACACGAAATATTTTTTTTGAATATAAAAATTTTTGGGATGGAAAAGATCTGCATGCCGAATTTATATTAACTCAACCGTTTGAAGATCGAATCGTTATCGCTACTCCTTGGAAAGAAGACCCCAAAGCTTTTTATTATAATCAGAAGATCAATTGCATGCCGGCGAAGGGATTTTATACACTCGGGGATAATCGGGTTGATTTTCAAGATTCGGACACGTTCGGCACACTAGACTGGGGACGCGGTGTCTGGACGCGCGATAATACCTGGTATTGGGGTTCCGGAAATGGCTGGGTGGAAGGTGGCCGGTTTGGATTCAATTTCGGTTACGGATTCGGAGATACGAGCGCTGCGACGGAAAACGCCCTGTTGTATGAAGGGCTGCTGACCAAGGTAGATGAAGTCAAATTTTTACCTTCCGATCCGGAGCATCTTTTAATGCCTTGGCGGATAGAATCCAACGATGATCGGGTGGATCTGGATTTTTCTCCGATATTGGACCGGGCTGCCGCTATCAATGCTTTGATTTTGTCGACGGATCAACATCAGGTATTTGGACGGGTTTCCGGAAATGTGTTGTTAGAAAATAACCGCCGTTTGGTTATACGCGATCTGACTTGTTTTTTTGAGATCGTCCATAATGTCTACTGATAGAACCTGTTTGGCGTCCTTTTGAGATGACGAAAATAAAACCCGGGTTCGAAAGGTTGCCCGGGCTTTATGGATATTTCGTTTGTTTGTGTAAAAGGGATCTAATCTTTCATCGACATGTAACTGCCGAGAACCCGAATCCATGGCGCATGATATTGTTCGAGTTCATCGATCGCTTCTTTGACGTTTGGATCGGAAATTGAGCCCGAGATATCGGCATAAAACATGTATTCGTATGGTTGATCAGGTAAAGGTCTGGATTCAATTTTGGTCAGATCGATCTTCCGTTCCGCAAAAACGCGCAATGCGTTGAGCAACGCACCCGGCTGATGGCGGGTGGTGAAAACCAACGTTGTCTTTCCTCCGGGCCCTGGATTGACCGGTTCGCGCGCAAAAACATTATATCGGGTTACATTATTCAGATCATCTTCGATGTCTTCGTCTAAGACTGCCAGTTGATGAAAATCAGCAAGAGATTTGGAGCCGATCATGGCTGTTTCCGGGTCGGCGAAATTCAATAGCATTTCAACGCTGGCGGCTGAATCATAGACTGTTTCGATATTTGGTTTCCGCGGCATCGATTCGATATATCCCCGGCAAACTTCCAATGCGCCCGGATGAGCGATGACCAGTGAGATATCCTCTATTTTTGCATCGGGAAGCCCAATCAAAGAATAATGGATGGGGACATAAACCTCATTGACAATGTAGAGGAATTTTCGGGCAAGGAGGTAATAATTGGAATGAATGCTGCCTTGCATGGAATTTTCCATGGGAATGACCGCGTAGTCACAATCCTTATTTTCGACGGCTTCGAAAGCCAATTCATAAGTAGGGAAAACCACCAGCTCAACATTTTTTCCGGGGAAAGCTTTATCAACTGCTATTGTTGTGTGAGCACCTTGCACACCCTGGAGTGCAACTCGAATCTTTTCCATGATTTCTCTCTCCTCCGTCTTGATGTCATTAATTATAACGGTGAAACGGTCGTTCGTATACATAACAGGAATTGGTTTATCAAGTTGTGGTGTCTTTGTGTACTTTATTGGGGGAGGATGCACCTCGTAACCTCACGTGCTGCGCAAGGGCGCCATATCCCGGGACGTTTGCACCTCATAACCTCGGTGTGCTGCGCAAGGACGCCGTCCCCTACGGATACCCTATCGGGCATATGGTTATTTTTG
>DCTP01000058.1:12848-13008 GCA_002329625.1 Leptolinea sp. UBA1437 | reverse complement strand
GCCGATTCAAATTGGATATCCACGCTGATTTGAAAATCATCTTCTGGTAAATTTATTGTTGATGGGACAGAATTATAATTATATTGACTTTTTTCTAAATTCATTTCCCAGCGGTACGTTCCGTCAGTGATGGAAAAATCTACAGATCCCCAATCCTCTT